>JAZNPG010000031.1:0-6447 GCA_045589555.1 Acutalibacteraceae bacterium | reverse complement strand
TATCAAAGGTTAATCTCTGATTATCAGAAGATTGCATAAATAACTAACGAATCCCCTTGGAGCAAATCCAAGGGGATTTTTGTTGCAGTTTGGTAACGGTAATGATATAATTACATCACAAGTTAAGAACTGGTTGGTGTTTTATGAAAAAATTGTTTGAAAAACATGAAACTGCATTCTGTATATTTCTAATAATCGTATACATCGTTGTGAACTCTGTTTGCGTTCAGAACTTCGGGCAGACAAGTTATGTCAGCTTCGTTGCCAACACAATACTGTCTGTATGTCTTACGGTAATTATGCTGATATTGAAAAGAACCGAATACTACGGATTAAAAAAGGTTAAAAATGCAAAGCAATATTTATACTTCTTTCCGTTATTTATCATTGTGACAGTTAACTTGTGGAACGGTTTTAATATTAACCATTCGTCAAGCGAGATAATCTTTCACATCTTAACCATGATTAATATCGGATTTATAGAAGAGATTATCTTCCGCGGTTTTTTGTTTAAAATGATGGCAAAAACAAATGTTAAAAGTGCAATAACCGTAAGTGCTGTTACTTTTGGTGCAGGTCACATTGTTAACTTGATAAACGGCGCAGATTTGATTCCTACCTTAATTCAGGTATGCTATGCTGCTTCTATAGGCTACTTGTTTGTCATTCTGTTTCACAAGAGCAAATCACTTATTCCTTGTATCGTAACACATTCGCTGGTGAATTCTTTATCTGTGTTTAATGTTGAAAACACCGTATCCCTGTACATAGCCCCCGTATTCCTGACAATCATCCCTCTTGCTTACGCAATTTATATAAACAAAAAGGTCAGAGAATAGTTCGGAATTTTATAATATATAATCAAGCCGCCCGATTTCATCGGACGGCTGTTTTTTCATATTATATCAGCATTTCAAAACCCCTTACGGAGTATCAGGCAGATAACGCCCTTGCCCAAAGCAACTTCATTTGCCGTATGACAGTCATGATGAAATCTCAACCCTGAACATCGCCTTGTTTTTCGAAACGGAAAGCTTTCCGAAAAACAGATTGCTGAAATTCTTAACCGTTATTTCCTGCGGAGGAACAACGGGATATGCCGCATTATAAGAATCGGAATTATGCTTCGGATTAACCTTGGTGAAAAGATAGTTATTTCCGATTCTGTGAACATAAAATCCGTCTATCTCCACTCTACGAGGCAGATAGCATGTATAGCCGAAATCGTGGTCCTCCGAGTTTTCGGCATCGATGATATGGCTTGAAATGCCCGTGGGATAAAACTTACAGTTTCGGATAATAAGCTCTCCGTTCCAGGTTGAGCCGTAATCCGAACGCAGCGCAATGAAGCAATCGGATAAAACGGTTGTGTTCTCAACAAGAGCCGTTCCGCTGCCTATCAGCTTTATTCCGTGATGACCGAGAACGGAATTTTTAACCGTTGCGTTAAGAACACCCTGATGAGCGTCAAAGCGTGAAAGTGCGCAGCCGTCATACACCAGATTCTTGCAATAGTTCGTGCCTGCAATTCCCCAATAATCGATATCGGTTATATCGTTTGTCTGATTGCAGTTTATAAACCTTGCGTTGACTGCCATGGCAGCACCTATATCGTAAGTGCCCATCGCCACGGATGTGCCTGCCGAGCCCGTTGTGAAATACTTTTTATGGCCCGTAAACGTGCAGTTTTTTACCGTTACATCTGCGCAGTACGAAAGGCTGACAAAAGCCGAGTACGGGGCACCCGTTTTGCCCTCATTTTCGATATCGTGATACAGCCCGTCTATAACGGTGTTTGAACGTCTGACAAGAATACCCCTCGCATAATAGTTATATTCCGAAGCGGCATTGTTTGCTATTGTTGTGAATCTGCCGCCTTTTACGGTCAGCTTTTCTGTATCGATAGGATATGCCGCAGCGGAAGTGACCGAATCAAAATCCCATATGAGCGGAGTCTGGGGCGAAATGTTTCCGTTTTCATCAACAATGACAGCATCCGTCTGATTGCTGCCCGAATTCTGATTTGCACCCTTGCGGATATATCGCTTTACGTTGGAATCCGTGAGCACAACAAGACTTTTGCCATCAAGCTGTGTGCCTATATTGGTTGCATCGGATTTAAGCGGCGAAACCTTTTCGGTTATATTGATTCCGCCCTGCGACGGAGCGATGTTGAACACCCATGCGCTCCTGTTTTCAACTGCTGTATCATCAATTATAAAGCGTGCGGTTGACCAATCGGTATCGGTCATAATGCAGGCGGTTTTGTCAGCGCCGCCGATATAGTATGTTGCGGTTTCGTTTGCAAAAACGCTTAAGCCGTTTTCGTTTGCATATTCATGAGCTTTCACAACAGCCTCAAAATCATCCGCTTTGCCGTCACCCACAGCCCCGAAATCCTCATATGTTACAAAATCCGTGAAGGTTTTGTTGAATTCGTAGCCGTCTTTAAAATCATAAACACCATTTGAAGCAAGCAACACTTCATCTGCAAAAGCGGTTATACCTCTTGAAATTCCCGCTCCCCTGCTGCCTTTGATATAAACATTACCGTTTTCAACCTTAAGGCTGAAAGAATCCGTATCGTTCAGAGCCTCATCGATAATAAAAGCTTTTCCTTCAGCTTTTTCGGCTGCGGAAACTCTTTTACCGCAAGCCTTATAAATCTCGTTGCAAAGTGTTTGCGCGGCATTTGAATAAAGAGCGCCCTCTGCGCTGACAACAGAGTATTCATCAACGGATACACCGTTTACGGTTATACCGTCAAGAGGTCTGACGATATACGGGCTTTCATAGTTTCCCTTTGCAAGCTCATTTTTAAGCTCTGCTTCAGAAAAAAGCTGCGAAAACGGAGCGGCAAAAGCGGTAACAATGCACATAACAACCGCAATTATCCTTGATAACATTTTCTCATCCCCTTATTTTCGTTAACCTGTTTTAATTCTATTATATCTTTGGGGTTGAAGTTTTGCAATAGTGATGATTAAACATTATTATATTAAGGTTTTAAAAACATTCGCACACGCTGATTCAGGCTCGGAAAGCAAAATTTTATGCTTAAAAGTCAAGCAGTGTCATTTTCAATAACCGAGTGGCTTTTTTAAATTGATTATTGAATTTTGCTGAATTTAAGTATATAATTTCTTTATATCACATACAGCAAAATAGTATCAAAAAGAGGTAACCTGCTTTGAGTAAAAAAGCACAAGCTAAACCGTCAAAAAAAGATATCGTTATTTTCATTCTCATGGGCTGCACAGCAATTTTAATCACCGCTGCAGGAGTTTACCATAAGCAAAGCTTTCTGCGCATACTGCCGCTGTATGTTTCGATTATAATCGGTATGCTTCAGTCAAGGGTCAACCGTTACAGCAATCTGCTGGGCAGCATGAATTCGCTGCTTTACGGTGCAGTTTACATTTATTATAACCTCTATGCTTCGGCTTTCTCGGCGCTGTTTTTCTCTTGCCCCATTCAGCTTCTGACCTTTATCCGCTGGAACAAAAACAAATGGGAGCATTCAACAATACTCCGCAAGCTGAACATGAAGCAGCGGCTTTTACTCACCCTCGGATATGTCGCGGCGCTCGGAGCAATGTGGATTATTCTTCCGCTTATCGGCTCGCAATATGTTTTTCTGGACAGCGTTACAAATCTGCTGGGCATAGTGATTTATTTTCTCACAATGTTTGCCTTTGCGGAATACACAGTTCTGATGATTATCAACGGCATTATCGGCATAGCGCTCTATATACAGATGCTCCCCGATACCCCCGAAATTGCAACATACCTTATCTTTTCGGTTTATTCCCTTATCTGCATAACATTCGCTTTCTTTGAAGCTAGAAAGCTTTATAAGAGCCAACAGGATGTTTCCTGACCTCTCCTCCCCTGTGCCGTAACTGCGCAGGGGATTTTTAAATTACGTTCCCGGAAATTCTTCGATGATTGTTGACAAAACAGCTTCATACAGCGATAATATAAATAAGATTTTATTGGCAGGTGATTATATGACCCGAGGTTTTGTTACGTTGGCAACGGGAAATATCAAATACTACAGAATGGCGCTTAATATGCTTAATTCGTTCAGGATTCACAACCCCAATGCAAAATTCGCCATTGTCTGCGATAAGAACAATGAGATTACCAAGCAGTTTGACGATGTTGTGGTTCTTGAAAAAGCAAACGGCGACTACAGAGATAAATTCTCACTGCTTATCAACTCACCTTACGATGAAACAATTTTCATTGAGCCCGATTGTCTGATATACCGCAACCTCGATTTCTTCTGGGATTTACTTTCAAAGGAATCCGATTTTTCTGCCTTTGGCTGGAATGCCGACGGAGTAACAAATTGGTTCAAAACAGAAGAAACTTTGAACCGCCTGACCGGGCTTGTTCCCGAGCTTAACAATATTTCTCATGTACCGCATTTCAACCCCGGATACTTTTTCATCAGAAAAGGCGAAAAATGCCGCAAAATGTATGATGACTGCGTGCGGATTGCAAAGCTGATATCCGAGGATTCCGTTCTGAATTCCTATAAACCCATTCTCTGCCACGGAAACCTCAGGGATGACCCGATTTTCAATATCGCCATGGCTGTAAACAGCTTTATTTGTAATGAAAAGCCTAAAAAAGGAAAATGCATCTCCTTGCCTTCAAAATATAAAATCAACAAAATCGATATAATAAAAGGGTTGCTTGATGTCACCGATAAAAACGGCACTCCGTTCAGCGGCTGCTCTCTTCTTCATTTCTCCACAAAAAAAGCAAACGAAGAGGGGCTGTATCTCTGGCAGACTATCCTTATTAACTTTTATCTGAAAAAGAGTTTCATGCATAAAATTCTGAATAACAAGGCTTTTTACGGTTTATGCTGTTTATTCAGATACACAAAAACACGGATAAAACATATAGTCAGAAAGCGTTAATACGATTTAAAGAAAGGATACTTATGAAATCTACCGAAAAAATCCTGAAAAGCGAATATTATGAGGTTGCAAGGCTCAGCAAAATGCAAAAGCGCAGCAACGGCAGCAGATATTTTCTGATTCTGCTCGTGCTGATTGCCATTGTCAACATTCTTGATGAGGTTACAAGCAACCTCACCGTTACCGTTCAATCATCATTTGTTACAGAGTTTTTTGTAAACAACCCGTTCATGGGTAAATATTACACCTATAACGACGGTCTTGCCTTTCATTCGGGCATCGGAGTTTTTACCTATGTTCTGGGAATTTTTACTCCGTTTTATAAAGCCCTCGCCGATAAATGGGGCAGAAAACCGCTTTTCGTTATTTCAACTCTCGGCATGGCAACGGGTCTGCTGGTGATTCATCTTTCAACAAGCTATATAATGTTCCTTATCGGCTTTGCCATTATCAGCTTCTTTATGGGTCACGATATTCAGATTATCTATATTCTTGAAGAAGCACCCGATAAGCACCGCGCAAAAATCTACAGTTTTCTCAAAAGCTTCGGCATTCTCGGCGTTATACTTATCCCGACGCTGCGCGACATCCTGATGGGTGATGACGCAACAAAATGGCGCGATATTTTCCTTGTTCCCGCAATTATCGGCTTTGCTGCAAGCGTGCTTGTTATTCTTTTGGCAAAAGATACAAAGGTTTTCATCGGCGAGAGAATTGAATATCTTTCCCGTTCATATGAGGAAAGGCAGGCGGAAAAAGCTCTTCAGAAAAAGCAGAAGCAGGCGCAGCGCAATCAGTCGGGCGTATTCAACGGCGTAAAATATATCTTTGCAAATAAAGACACAAAAATGCTTATCATTGCTCACATTATTTTTGATGCGGCAATGCCTGCAATCGCCCTTTATTTTGAATCCTCTATGCACACCGCAGGAATGAGCACGGAAAACATCACAAAGGCACTGTTCATGGTGCCCGTGATTTATGCTTCGATAACCTTCCTTTCGGGCTTCATCGCCGATAAGGCAGGCAGAAAAGCAACGGTCAACCTCTTTTCCGTAACCTGCGTTGCAGGCTATGTTCTTTTTGTTATCGGAATTCTCAACGGCTGGAATCCTTATCTCATCGGTTCATTTGCAGGTCTTTATCAGGGCTCATACTGGATTGGCAGAGACTATATGAACGTTATGATGACCGAAAAAGTGCCTACGGATATCAGGGCATCGGTTGTCGGCGCAGAAGGACTTCTTGTTATCATCGGTCTTGCCGTCGGATACATCACAACAATAATCGGCATGACAATCATGGAAATCTGGTGGGCTTGCCTTGCCGTTTCAATCCCTGCGGTAACGGTTGCCGCCGTTATATTTGCAAAGCATGTTAAAGAAACCAAAGGCGCTAATCTTGACGAAATAGAATAATAAAAAAGTAACAGAACCTGCTGAATTCAGCAGGGTCGGGGGTTTGGGGGAAACGGAGTTTTGGAAAAATCCGTTTTAAACTGAATTAAAGAATG
>JAZNPG010000030.1:0-5310 GCA_045589555.1 Acutalibacteraceae bacterium | reverse complement strand
GCGGCAAGCGAGAGCATCTGATTATTGATGCTTTCAAGACCGTTTGCATCATAGGGCGCTTTGAGAATATCAATTCTGTCCGTACCGCTTTCGATAACATCGCTGTTATATGCAGGTGCCTGAAAGCAGGCAAAGCGGCGTTTCATCGTTTCAAAATCATCGCTGATGATTTCGTCTTTTGAATCGGGCTCAACCGTCACGAGATGCCAGATATTCGACACCTTTTCGGGATTCTTCTTATCAATTCGGATTGCTCTGCCTCGCATCTGGTTTGAAAGCATAAAACTGCCCACAAAGCTTGCAAGAATGAGAGAATTGATATTCGGCGAATCCCAGCCCTCGCCGAGCAGGGATTTTGTTCCGATAAGTACATTGATAACACTAAGCTGAAATGCTTTTGTTATGATGCTGACCTTGTTTTTGTTTGAGCCGCTGAAGATGATTTCGGTATGATTTGTGTTTTCAAGCTTCTTTATTCTGCAAGGCACACCCTCGTTATATGCGATTTCCTGCGCAGCTTCAACGGCGGAATCGGGCAGAATAACAAGCGTACCCGAAAGCACGGCAACCTTTGCATCGGGATTTGTTCTGCGGATTGATTCAAATACGGGTACCGTGCCGAGAGCGTGGATTTCTTCGTCCGTGCCGACAAGTTTCAGCATATCTTTTTTGATGTAGTCGGTAAGAATGAGCATACGCAGAGAGTCACCGAGATTCTGATATTCACTTGCAACGATTTTATTTATGCTTCCGAGTTTACCCGTTGAAGAAACGAGCATTTTATTGATTTTATCGCTCGATGCAAGGCGGACTTTTCTTTTTTCGATAAGAGCTTCTTTTGAGAGAATTGCCTTTAATTCTTCGCTGATTTCTTCCGTAAATACATCAGGCTTATCAATGATAAACTGAAATGCGTTTTCGGCTTCGGCAATTGAATAAACGGGTGCTTTTCTGCCTTCAAAGACCTTATCTTCAAGGCTTTTTGAAACATTGGCATTTCCTTGTTTTGCAACACAGACAAGCGATTTGAAGCCTGCAAGATTATCATAGAGTATTTCTTCGTTACCTGCCGCATTTGAAACCTGCAGAGCCTTTGCGAGCAAACCGCTTCTGATTATTTCATCGGTAACAGCCGTTGCTTTTGCCTTGTAATTTGCAAGAATCTGTGATTCTTCTGCGGTGGGATAGCTGAAATATATGTAGTCCTGATGAGGGCAGAGAGTTTTTTGCATAACAAGCTGAGGAACGAAAATTTCTTCGTCTATATCGCCGCAGAGAGTCTGATATCTGTTCCATTCGGCAGGTGCACTGTCATAGGGCGGAGTTGCGGTCAGAGCAATGATTGTCACTCCTTCGCCGAGCATTGCAACGAACTTTTCGAGAGCCTTCTGCCACTCGCTTTTGAGATGGTGCGCCTCGTCAAGGCAGATAGTTTTTATCCCCGCCTTTTTGATTTCGGAAAGCAAATCAAAATTGCTGAAATCCTGCGTTTCTTCGGTTGCAAATTCATCTTCATCCGCTTCGGATTCCATAACGGATTTTGTGAAAGCAGCGTGAAGTGCCTGATATGTGATTGAGGTTATCAGCTTGGGATTTGTGAGCGAATAGGAAATATATTCATCAGGATTTTCCGTTTCGGGCAGATAAGCCTCGATAAATCTTTCACCCCACTGCTGACGTATTGTGACAGAGGGTGACATAACGAGCGCAGGCGCATTCTGCCTGCGGACAAGCTCCAGACCGAGAATAGTTTTACCGCTGCCGGGTGCGGCAACAATATGTATTCTTTTATCTTTCAGATGCTTCTGCGAATTATCAAGCACTGCCTGCTGATAATCACGGAAGGTCCATTTGAATTTTACTTTGCTGAAATCTTTCATAATATCACCTTAATTTTGGTTTATATTGATATTCTAACACAAATCAACACCTCTTGCAACCAAAAAGAGCCGTCACAGCGACGGCTCTTAACCTGATTTTAACCGTTTACGATTGTTTCGATAAGGCGTGTTGCATCTGCAACGGAGCAGTCCCACACTGCAATCTCAATATTGAGAATTGCGGTAAACTTAACTTCTGTAAACAGTTTATATGTACCCTATACCACTTCGGCATAAAAACGGCCGTCAAATTGAATTCCGTTAAAAGCTTTCATTTGTTTTGCCTCCGATTATGCCCACGGATTTGCACTTTCGGGCTGACGGATACCGACGAGAATAAACTGCTCCCAGAGATACCATTTGCCGTCCTTCGCCTTGCGCATCTGAACGCTTCTGGGAGCGTCTGCACCGCCCGATGTGATGTAAAGCGTTGCATAACCATCATTCTGATATGAATAGGGACTTTCGCTGACGATTATTGTATAGGGTTCCGCAGGAGTATAATCGTTTGCAGGGGTTGAGCCTTCAAAATAGGAACGGGGAACGTAATCACCGTCACGGAATCTGTCCGCAAAGAAAGACAAATCTCCCCCGCTTAAAGGTCTGGGACCTCTGAGATAATTGAGCATCTGCAACGAAAGATCTTTGTTCTGCGGATAATAGCAGAAAGCAAGATCGGTCATTGCGGCTGTGTCAAAAGGCGTTGACATTGCAGCCTGAGGCAACGCCTTGAACTCTTCAAGAGTTGTGGGAAGAGAAGCAAAAACAATTTTTTCTTTCTTGTTGCCCATATTCTTTATACCTGCGGTAACCTTGTTTGCGCCTTGAGTAACAGCGTTATTTATGCCCTTTTCAAGTGCGTTCTCCGCTTTATTTTTGAACATATCAAAAAGTGCCATGAAGTTTCCTCCTTTAATGTAACTTAACTGAATATCCGATTATTATTTTTCGTCACTCTTGGGCTTTTCTCTGCGGTCAACCTCACTGTAAAGGAAGTTATCGGCGCTGCCCGTGAGAACCATACTGCCCTCTCTTGTATAAACAGTTGCATTCTTCTGCATTTTCACGCTTATGTTTTTGGATGCAATGGAATTAATGATTACAAATCCGATAAGCAGACCTATAAGCAGGCAGATGGGAATCCAGATGGGACTCACAGTGCCTTTTTTGCCATCGTCTTTATTTTCAGCCGTTTCATCAGCTTTTTCAGTTACGGTTTCAGCGTTATCAGTTTCGCTGTCCCCTGTCTGTGTATCAACAACAGGCGGCATATTTTCAATAACCTCTGCTGCTGTTGCATAAAAGCTGCTCAATCCGCCGAAATAGCTGTCATTCGAATAATAAGCGTTCCACATAATATCAATCAATGCTTCGTCTAACGCAGCCGCATCGCCTTCAAGATAATAATCATAAACGCCTTCGTCTGTGTTGTGAACAAACACAATGGCATCCTCTGCATCGGTAAACGAAATATAAGCATCTGCGGCATATTCGGCACAGGTCATTTCTCCGCAATCGCTTACAATACAGAAAATAACCGAATAGCCGTAATCTTCCTCAACAGACTCAGCATAGCCGTGAAGCTCTGCTATTTCAGAGTCGGTAAGATTATAATCGGGATCATAAACATAGGTCATAGTATCAGCCGATGCGGAAACCGCCACAGAAAGGCAAAGCATAACCGCAACAATAATTGCAAAAATCTTTTTAGTCATTTTCCGCACCTCCTCACAGCAACTGAATCAGCCAGGCAAGACCGTAAAGCACTGCACCGATGCCTGCACCGAGAAGCAGCGAAGCCTTTGTAAAAGCCTTTTTATCTGTCGGAATATTGCCTACGAATTTACCGGTCTGTCCGTTCATGGCAAATGTATACTGTTTGCCCTCCCATTTAGTGGTAAGAAGCCACACAGGATAAAGAGCATATTTATATATGCCTGACGCAACGTTCATCTCAACACAAGTTGTATCAAATGAATCATAGCCGGTAACCGTTGCAGCCAAAGCGTTATCGGCACTCTGCTTGATTCTTTCGTTGGCTCTTTCAACGCAGTCATCAACCGAAACATCATATTTATCAGCAAGATATCCTGCAAGATAAGCAACGTTGAAATCAACAGCCTGCGAAACATCAAAAGGCTCGATTGACTCCATAAGATCATCAGGCATTTTGGATGAGCCGTCAACAGGCACGTTATCAAAGCTGATGTTGCAGCTTCTGTAAACATCATAATAAGATGTTTCTTTATAATCATAGTCCTCGTCTGACCACTCTCTTACTATTCTGGCTTTGTAGCTCGCATCAGCAACCGCATCGCAGGTAAAAAGCCAATGGGGTACATAAACGCCTTTGATTTCTTCAAGCTTGTTATCATCAAAGAATCCCTTGGGCACAAACTTTTTGCCCTGATAATGCTTTTTGAGAGCTTCTTTTGCCGCTTTTTTATCAAGCTTGAACGGAATCACAAGGTCAGGACGAAGCGCACCCGAGAACTGACCTTTCATAACGACCTGATTGCCGCAATAGGGGCAGCTTGTTGCGCCCGTATTTTCATCGGCAACAATTTCGCCTCCGCAGGATTGACATCCGTAAACGCTCATACCGTTTGTTTCGCCTGCAGCCCATTGACTGCCCTGCGAATTCCAGTTTATGGAATCGCCCTGACCTGCACCGTTATTCTCCGGCTGCTGGAATGCGTTGATATCAAATTCTGCATCGCAGAAAGGACATTTCAGGCGCTGTGCGCCGACATCAAACTCAACCGAACCGCCACAGTTCGGACATTTTTGCTGAAGAACCGTTGACAAGGTTAATCATCTCCTTGTTTGTTATATTGATTTAAAATCTCATAGAACGCCGAAAAGAAACCGTATCCTTTTTCGGGAAGGTCATAGCTTGAATTGACCGAATAATATTCGTTATCACCGTAAGTAAAGCTCACGGAAGTTGTGGGGGCATCAAGAAGCTGCAATTCGCTCAATTCAAGCTCACCCCAGCCGAGAACGCCGTATTCACTGCATTTCTGCCGTATCTTCTCAATGGCGGTATTGTCAATCCGGTAGCTTGCAGACTCTTCCTCTGCTCCGGCAAACGGCTGATTATAATACTCAAACCATACCTCATTGTTTTCGTTAAGGAAGATCCTCATACTCATTGAGCCGCCGTTCATTCCTCCGCCCGTGGAATAGGAGCAGGAAATAACCGTATCGGATAAATCTCGCTCCATTCCGCCTTTATCGGGCACATAAAACTTTGTTTTGTAATACCACACGCCGACCGCTGCGGCAACGGCAACAGCACCAACCAGAATCACGGTTATCGCAACTTTCATTATGTTATTCATCAGTTAGCCTTGGGAGTTCCGCAGCACTCGCAGAAGGCACCTGTGTTGGAAGCATTGCAAGCGGGGCAAACCCAGTTCTGTGCAAC
>JAZNPG010000029.1:0-11956 GCA_045589555.1 Acutalibacteraceae bacterium | reverse complement strand
AGAATGGACAGATATTAAGGTGTATTAATATATAGGAGGAATTTATTATGGCTAAATTTGTTATCGAATGCCCCAAGTGCGGCGCATATAATATGGCGTCAACAATCCTGCACCGCAAGGTGGATTGCGAGTGCGGCTATGAAATCCATGTTTCAACCGACAGAGTTGCGGTTAAAGAATGCCCCAACTGCCGCAACAAGGTAGTTTATGACCAGGCAAAGGGAGAAAAGGCTACCTGCCCTGTTTGTAAAGAGCCTATCAACACCGTTGAGGGAATGAAGAACACAGTTGAAATCCATTGCCCCTCTTGCTCCTGCCAGCTTGTTGCTGATAAGGCTGCACCTGAATTCACTTGCCCCCTTTGCGAAACAACCTTCGATGTTCAGAAGCAGTACGCAAAGGAAGTTGCAAAGAATCAGGGCCTCGCAAGCGTAATCAAATATGAGGGCGGCAACGATGTTTTCGTATGGAAGCATCCAATTGAGGATTTCAATCTCGGTTCACAGCTTATTGTTCATGAATCGCAGGAAGCTTTGTTCTTCCGTGACGGTCAGGCGCTTGACCTTTTCGGTGCAGGCCGTTATACCCTCGCAACCCAGAATCTTCCCGCTCTCGAAAGCCTCTATAAGCTGCCCGTTAATTCGAGCGAGGTTTTCCATTCAGAGGTTTATTTTATCAACATGACCACCCAGATGGGCATCAAATGGGGAACTGATTCAAAGGTCAGAATGTTTGACCCTGCATCAGGTCTGCATGTTGAGCTGGGCGCATGCGGTCAGTTCAGCCTTCGTGTTCTCAATTCGAGAAAATTCATTCTCAAGGTTGTGGGCACAGCAAGCTCCTTCTCGCAGAATGAGGTTTTCGGAGATGCCGATGCAAACGGCGGAAAGAGCTACGGAATCAATTCTGCCGTAACCCATTTCAAGGCGCTGATTATTTCAAAGGTTAAAACCTTCCTTGCAAAAACAATCAAGGATAATAATATCAACATTCTTGAGGTTGATGAATATACAGATACGATTTCAGATAACCTCAAGGTTCAGATTAATGAAGTGCTTGATGAATACGGTCTTGTTATGCCCGAATTCTATATCACTTCAATCATGACTCCCGATGATGACCCCAATTTCAAGCTTCTCAAGCAGCAGTTTGCACAGAAAACTCTTAAAGTCCGTCAGGAAGAAATCCTCAAGGCAGAGGCTGAGGCTGCAAGAGAAAGAAAGATTGTTGAAGCTCAGACAGAGGCTCAGATTAAGCTTGTGGGTGCTCAGGGTGAGGCAGAAGCAATGAAATACAAGGGCTTTGCCGAAGCTGAAATTTACAAAGCACAGGCTATGGCAGAGGCTGAAGAAATGAGAGCCAAGGGCTATACATATCAGCAGGAAACATCCCGTCAGGTTGGTCTTGAGGCTATGAAAAACGGCATTGTCGGCGAAGGCGGAGGCGGAGCAAGCATGCTCGGCGATATCGCAGGTCTCGGCGTTGCTCTCGGAACAATGGGCGGTGTTGTGAACATGACAAAAGAGGCAATGTCACCCCTTGTTGACAGTTCGGCACAGCTTGGCGCTTCTGTTCTCGGCGGCGTTGCAGCCGATGCGGATGCATGGGATTGCGCCTGCGGTCAGAAAGTTACGGGCAATTTCTGCTCGAATTGCGGAGCTAAAAAGCCTGAGCCTCCCAAGGGCTGGGATTGCGCTTGCGGCTGCAAGGGCATAACAGGCAATTTCTGCTCCAACTGCGGAGCCAAAAAGCCCGAAGAGCCTGCAACTTGGCAGTGCAGCTGCGGCAACACCGTAACGGGTAACTTCTGCTCCAATTGCGGCTCCAAAAAGCCCACCGCTGAATAATGACAGAAAGGAAGATGACCTCCATGAAAATGTCTAAAAATCTGATTAAAACAATCGTTATTTATGCCATAGTTATTCTTCTGGTTAACCTTATTGTTTTCTCAATCCCGTTCGACCGCGAGAACGCTTCGTTCTGGGCAGGCTATGTTTTCTGCATGGTTGCTCTGCTTGCACAGGTTGGCGTTGCCTTCCTTGCAATGAGCAATGCAAAGGGTCTTAAGAAAAAGGTTTACGCTTTCCCCATTTTCAAAATGGGCGCAATTTACCTTGTTGTTCAGCTTGTTGTTTCGCTTATCTTTTTCATCGTCGGAACATTTGTTGAAAACTTCCCCTCATGGATTGCATGGGTAATATGTACCATTATTCTCGGCGTTTTCACAATTCTTATCCTTCTCACGGATACCAACCGTGACGAAGTTATCAACGTTGAAGAAGAAACCGAAAGAGCAACGGTTGCAGTTAAAACTTTCAGAGTTAACATTGATAATATTGTTCGCAGAGCTGACGACAAGGAGCTCAGAGCTGTTCTCGAAAAGCTTGCCGATACCGCCAGATACAGCGACCCCGTTTCAAATGAAAAGCTTGCTGAAGCCGAATACAGAATTCAGCAGAATGTTTCCATGCTTGAAAATGCAGTTGTAACCAACGATATTCCCGCAGCAAAAAATATTGCTATGAATACCATCAAGCTGTTTGAAGACAGAAACGCTCTTTGCAAGCTTTATAAGAAATAATCGGCACAAGATTGAGAAAGGTACGTACCATGGCAATTTATAAATGCAAAATGTGCGGCGGAAGCCTTGAAATCAGCGGCGATTCATCGGTTGCAACCTGTGATTATTGCGGCTCTGTTCAGACTCTGCCCAAGAAAAACGATGATGTTATTGCGAATCTTTTCAACAGAGCAAATAACCTGCGCCTGAAATGTGAGTTCGATAAGGCTGCGCAGGTTTACGAGAAAATCCTCAATGAGGATAACGGCGATGCCGAAGCCCATTGGGGAATGGTGCTCTGTAAATACGGCATTGAATATGTTGAAGATCCGCAGACATATAAGCGAATTCCCACCTGCCACAGAACGCAGTATGAATCAATTCTCACAGATGTTGATTATCTTGCGGCTCTTGCGAATTCTGACGGTGAGCCCAAGAATGTTTATAAGCAGCAGGCGGAGGCAATTGCAAACCTGCAGAAGGATATTCTTGCAATCGTAAAGAATGAGAAGCCGTTTGATGTTTTCATCTGCTATAAAGAAACCGATGAAAACGGCAAGCGCACCGTTGACAGCGCACTTGCAAACGATATTTATTATCAGCTTACTCAGGAGGGCATGAAGGTTTTCTATGCCGCAATCACTCTTGAGGATAAGCTCGGCGTTGAATATGAGCCCTATATTTTTGCGGCTCTCAACAGCGCAAAGGTAATGCTTGTTGTAGGCACAAAGCCTGAATATTTTGATGCGGTTTGGGTGCGCAATGAATGGGCACGTTATCTCAAGCTTATGAAGGCAGACCGCTCAAAGCTGCTTATTCCCTGCTACAGAGATATGGATGCCTATGATTTGCCCGAGGAATTCTCGCATCTTCAGGCGCAGGATATGAGCAAAATCGGCTTTGTTAACGATATCGTAAGAGGCATTAAAAAAATAACCGTTTCTCCGCAGAACGAAGAAGCGGTTAAGGAAGCCCCTTCAGCTGCAGGAGGAGCAAACGTTGCTTCTCTGCTTGAAAGAGCATTTATGTTTCTTGAAGACGGCGATTGGGCAAGCGCAGATGAATATTGCGAAAAGGTGCTTGACGTTGAGCCTAAAAACGCACAGGCATATCTCGGCAAGCTGATGGCGGAATATAAAATCAGCACTCAGGATAAAATTTCCAAGGTTAGTTTTAAAATCGATGGAAGCAGCAATTATCAGAAAATCATGCGTTTCGGCGATGAAGAGCTTGTAAGCAGCCTTAAAAAAGCTTGCGAAGCGATAGCTGTTAACATTCAGCGCAGAGAAGAAGCGGAGCGCCGTGCCGCTGAAGAAGCAAAGGCAAACGCATGGAAAGAAGATGTTTATAAAGAGGCAGTTTCAAAATCCGATATAAAGCTGTTATACCACTATCAGATAGAAGCATTATCCGATGCAATCAAAAAGTTTGAAGGAATTGGCGATTATAAGGATAGTGCGGTGCAAGCCGAAAATTGCAGACAGAAAATTTATGACAGAGCAATCGAATGGGCTGCCGATAAAGACAGATTCTATTCCGACAGTGCGCTTGCAGCCTTCAAGGCTCTCGGTGATTGGAAAGACAGCAAAGCTCGATGCGAAAAGCTTGAAGCCGAAATCAAGGTTGCAGAGCGAAAGAGGCAGGAAATTCTTAAAAAGTGCCTTATTATCGGTATCCTTGCTTTGGTAGTTCTTATTTTGATTATTTGCATTTCATCCGCAGCAAAAAAATCCTCTGCATATAAGGCGGCAGAGGAGCTTGCCGATAGCGGCAACAAAGCGCAGGCAGCAATGGCTTTCTATGAAATGGGCGATTATAAAGATGCCAAAGAAAGAAGCTTCGAACTCTGGGATGAAGTTGCCGTCAGAGAAACCGTTTTTGCAGGCGACTATCATACCGTAGCCGTTAAATTCGACGGCACGGTTGTTGCGACAGGATATAATGATTACAAACAATGCGATGTTGAAAACTGGACGGATATTATTGCAGTTTCCGCAGGGTATCATCATACAGCAGGTCTTAAATCCGATGGAACGGTTGTTGCTGTTGGCACACTTCTCGGCGGTCGGTGCGATGTTGATAACTGGACAGATATTGTTGCAATTTCAGCAGGAGATTTTCATACGGTGGGGCTTAAGTGCGACGGCACGGTTGTTGCAGTTGGTGAAAACGATGAAAGTCAGTGCGATGTTGATAATTGGACAGATATTGTTGCGATTTCTGCAGGCTCTTATCACACGGTAGGACTTAAGTCCGACGGAACGGTTGTTGCAGTTGGTGAAAACGATAAATCTCAGTGCGATGTTGAAAATTGGACAGATATAGTTGCAATTTCTGCAGGAACCTCTCACACCGTGGGTCTTAAAGCCGACGGAACGGTTGTTGCTGTTGGTTATAACGGTCAAGGCGGCTGCGAAGTTGACAGTTGGAAGGATATAGCAGGTGTTTCAGCAGGCGGAGGTCATACAGTCGGCTTCAAATCCGATGGTGATGCTGTTGCAACAGAGTACACAAGTGAGTATACCTTCTATTATTATGGCGAGAGCGATGTTGATGATTGGTCTGATATTGTTGCAATTTCAGCAGGTACAGACCACACCGTAGCTCTTAATTCTGACGGAACTGTTGTTGCGGTCGGAGAAAATGATGAAAACCAATGCGACGTTTCCGATTGGGAAAACATAAAACTCCCTGAATAAAATTTAACTCCCATGCTTTCGGGCATGGGAGTTGTTGTTTATTCGGTATTTACGGATTGTAACTTGCCGCATTTTTAATTCGGAATTATTATCGGGTTTGTCGGTAAGGGCGATTCGTGAATCGCCCGAATAAGTTTAGTGTAAACAGAAAACCGTGTAGGGCGGCTTGCCCACAAGCCGCCGAAAAAACATTGAAAATCATCGGCGGGATGAGGGCATCCCGCCCTACCTTAAATTTATTCTTTATTAATTATTCATTATTATTTCTTTTTTAAATCAAACGGGCGATTCGTGAATCGCCCCTACGCAACGGTAAAGTGTAATTATAATCATAGGCGAAGCCTGTGTGTAACTATTTATCGCAATTTTTCAGAATTATCATTCCTGCAATGGGAACTCTGATTTCTTCAAGGTCGGAGCTTATTGTTCCCTCCGAAAGCTTTTCGCCCGTGCAGCTTGTTACGGCATAATTATATCCGCTTGCATTTTTGATAATCAGCGATTCCGCGGCTGTTGCATTAACGGCTGCGGTTTCTTTTGCTTTAACGGGAATTACCGTGTCGGAATAGGCGGTGAAAACCGCTTTGTCATTAAGCTCGGAACAAACAAGGCTGTATTCGCATTCGGGGTTTGTTGCGGTCAGCTTGCCGTCAAGAAGCACCTCGCGCCATTCTTTCCAGAAAGAAATATAATGCCTGAGCATATCGCAATGCTCTTTCGGCAGCCTGTCTATGCGCATTGAAATCTGCGGCACGCCGTAAAGAATGCTCGCAAACTGCAGAGCGGCATTTTCGGCTGTATCCTCATAGCTCCACATTATCATATCCGAATGAACGGCGGTTTTGCCCGAGGTCAAGCGCAGATTAACAATGTTGAAACGGTTTTTGAGAATATCGCAGGGGCAGTCACCGACACGGAGCATGTTGCCGTATTTGCGGATCGAGGGTCCGACATAGGATTGGCGGAATTCAATCAGAATCTCGGGATTGAGCTTCGTCAGCCTTGATTTGATTTCAGCCATAAGAGCGTGAATCGCATCCTCCAACGATTGATAATCTCTTGCAGGATCGGGATTGAGCGATTTGCCTTTCAAAATAAACGAATCAATGAAATCAAGCTTGAGTCCGTCAAGCTTCCATTCCCTGACCGCCGTTTCATAAACATCGCAAAGATAGCTGCGCACCACTTTATAACGGGGATCAAGGGCAAAAAAGGTTTTGTTATCTCCGCTTTCGTCAAGAAGCATATTTTTGAATCTGTCATAGTTCTTGGAATATATGCCCATAAACGGAACGGAGTACCAGAGCATAACCCTCATGCCTTCAGCGTGAAGGTTTTCAACAAGCTGAGCCATGCTGCCCATTTTATTTTCGGCAACTTCCCAGTCGCCGCAGAAAGCATAGCCGCGGTTGTTATCAGCGGTCTGCCAGCCGTCATCAATTATAACGGTTTCCATGCCGAGCTCCTTTGAAAGGCGGCATTCTTTGATGATTTCGTCTTTATCAAGCATCTGATGGAAGCTGTACCACAGAGAATCCATCGGCTGTCTTGCCGCTTCGGGAACATGGGCAGGTTTATAGCCGCATTCATTTTCCCACCAGTCAGAAACATCATAAATACTGTCATAATAGGGGATATCCCTCATATCAAGGCGGATAACTGCGCTGTAATTCTTTCTGGGAGATGTGGGCAGGGTAAAGAAGGTTATCTGACAGATGAATGTTGCATCCTCTTCACGAATGCCCGTTCCGATTTCTATAGGAGTATCAACATCCGAAACGGCAATGTTAAGCCTGTTTTTTCCCGTTCTTGAAATAAGCTGCTGCTCAGGCATCCATGAGGCAAGGCGGGATTTGATTGTTTTTTTGCCCCAATCAAAGAAAAGCCCGTGAATCTCCTGCAGAGAGGGATTCCATGTTGAGGCGATATCCTTTGCGCTGAAAAACCATGTTACGGAAAATTTTTCGGGAATTTCAGCTTCGGGCATTTTCATATCAACGTTAAGATAAAGAATATCTCCGCTGAGTTTTTCGGTTAAAGTTATTTCAGCGTTTTGGTTTCCGCCGTTTATTGTGAATTTCATAATATTACCTTTCTGATTTAATAGAGTTGAGAGTGTCGGGATATTTTGTGGTTATGTTGTCGGGAGCAAGGCGAAGAATTCTAACCATATCTTCCTCTTCATTACAGGTCCAGATTGAAACCGTAAGACCGCTGCTCTGAAAAGCATCAACAAGCTCTTTTGTTGCGTTCTGATGATTGCAGTTTATGCCTATTGCGCCGCAGCTTTTAACTTTTTCAACCAAAGCATGAAAATATTCTTCGCTCTGATTTTCGGGTTCGGCAATTTCGGAGTTCAGGTAATATGGTATTTCGGGAGTTCCTTTCGCCGCATCAACAAAGCCCTCGTGAATTCCCGTATAGAAAATCCTGCCGAGAACACCGTGCTTTTTCGCAAGAGCAACAATCTCTTTCATGTTGTCGGTGCATTTGATATCTATGTTGCAGAGCATGTTTTTATATTGAATAAGCTTGCGAAATGCATCTTCAAGGGTCGGCTCTCCTCCAACGGGGTCATCGTGAGTCAGAATGGGAATTCCGTTTTCGCTGAAACGAACGTCAACCTCAAAAATGTCTGCACCGCTTTCAAATGCTTTGTCTATCGATTCCATGGAATTATCAGGCGTGCCGAGGCAGCCCGTGTGAGCCGTTACGGTAAAATTTTTCGGCAAATTGAATTTGCTCATTTTTGAACCTCCTGCTTTATACTTCCTGATGTCAATATAACATTTGCGGAAAACAAAATCAATATTTTATTTTAACGCTTAAAACAAATATATTGCCTGCGTGTTATTTATCTGCTATAATTTAAAAGTAATATAAAGATAAGGGGAATGCTCCCATGAAAACAGTTTTGGATTCACAGATAAAATTGCATAACAGAATAATAAAGAACCGCATTGTTTTTCACCCTATGGAGGGCTGTGACGGCACACCTGACGGAGCGGTGGATGAGCTTACCCGAAGAAGATATCTTCGCTTTGCCAAAGGCGGCGCAGGCATAATCTGGTTTGAGGCAACCGCTGTTTCGGCAGAGGGCAGGGCAAACCCGAGGCAGCTTTTTATTAATGAAAAAACATTGGGTTCGTTCAAAGCTCTTGTTAAAGAGATAAAAGAAACCGCCATGAAAGAAAACGGCTTTGAGCCGCTGATTATTGTTCAGCTTACTCACAGCGGCAGATTCAGCAAACCGAACGGAACTCCCGAGCCGATTGTTGCTTACAGAAATCCGCTTTGGGAAAAAGGAAAAGAAAATCAGCCGTATGTAATTGCAACCGATGACTACTGCAAAACCGTTTCGGAGAAATATTACAGCGCAGCAATGCTTGCTCAAGAAGCGGGCTTTGACGGTATTGATGTTAAGTGCTGCCACGGCTATCTGTTCAACGAATTCTTAAGCGCAAAAGAACGCAGCGGAATTTACGGCGGCAGCCTTGAAAACAGAACAAGGCTTTATTTTGAATGTATTGATGCGGTTAAAAATGCGGTCGGCGAAAATGTTTTTGTTACAACAAGGCTCAATGCGTGCGACTGTTTTCCGTATCCTTACGGCTATGGAGTTGACGAAAATAATAACATCGACTTAACAGAAACAAAGCTTATTATAAAAGCTCTTTATGAAAGAGGAATAAGGATGATAAATCTTACCCTCGGCAATCCTTATCTGATTCCTCATATCAACCGACCCTGCATGAATGCACCGGAGGACGGCGATGTCGGTGTTAAAAGAATTTATGATGTTACGAAAGAACTCAAAGAATCGTTCAAGGATATTTGTTTTATTGCTTCGGGGCTTACATATCCCGGCGAAAATGCAATGAAATATGCAGAAAAGATTATCGGTGAGGGTGTTGCGGATTTCGCAGGCTTCGGCAGGCTTACGTTTGCATACCCGATGTTTTATAAAGATTATCTCGAAAAAGGTGAGCTTGATAAAAGCAAGCTTTGCCTCAAGTGCAGCAAATGCTCGCAGCTTATGAGGGCCGGCACGGTTGCGGGATGCCCGATAAGAGATTCAGAGGTCTATATGCCTTATTATCAAAAATATGTGACAGGCAAATAAGAGGTGTTGACGATGACAGCAGTAATAACAGGTGGAAGCAGAGGGATAGGTCTCGGGATAGCAAAGGAGCTGTTAAAAAACGGCTTTACCGTTGTTCTTTCCGCAAGAAATGAGGGCACGGAGCTTGAAGAAATAAAAAAAGAATATTGCGATAGAGTAGTTTTTGTTCCGTGTGATATTTCGGATATCGGCGATATAGAAAACCTTGTCGGGGTCGTAGAAGAAAAATTCGGCAAAATTGATTTGCTGGTCAATAATGCAGGCGTTGCGCCGAAAGAGCGAAAGGATATTCTGGAGCTTATGCCCGAGGATTTCGATTTTGTGACCGATATAAATATGAAGGGCACGTTTTTTGTAACGCAGAAATTTGTTCCGCTTCTCAAAGCCAACGGTAGCGCAAGAATCGTTAATGTTTCTTCGATGTCAGCATATACCGCATCGGTCAACAGGGGAGAATACTGCATTTCCAAAGCGGGAATTTCGATGATAACAAAGCTTTTTGCCGCCCGTCTTGCCGAATACGGCATAAGTGTTATCGAAATCAGACCGGGTATTATCGAAACCGATATGACGGCAAAGGTCAAAGAGAAATATGAGAGAATGATAGAAAACGGTGTTACTCCCATAAAAAGGATGGGTAAGCCCGAGGATATCGGCAAATGCGTTGCAGCAATTGCAAAAGGGGATTTTGATTTTTGCACGGGCACGGTTATTGACTGTGACGGCGGATTTAACGTGAGATGCTTATGAAAAAGGTTTATGATGCAATAATAATCGGCAGCGGTGCCGCAGCTTACGGTGTTGCCGATTGGCTTTACAAAGAGAATATAACAGATATTGCCGTTGTTGCCGAAAACAGATTCAGCGGAACATCCCGTAACACAGGCAGCGACAAGCAGACATATTATAAACTATCAATGGACGGTTTTACGCTTGACAGTCCGTATAAAATGGCTCAGGATATTTTTGCTTCGGGTTGTTGCGACGGTGAAAAAATCTATCTTCAGGCAGTTAACAGCACGAAATGCTTTTTAAGACTTTGTGATTACGGCGTAAATTTTCCGAGGGATAAATTCGGCGGTTTTCCGGGTTATAAAACCGACCATGACGACACTGTCAGAGCAACATCGATAGGTCCTTTAACCTCAAAGGTTATGACCGAAAGGCTTGAAAGCAGGGTGCTTGAAAAAAACGGCACTCCGATTTTTGATAAAAGACAGGTAACCGAAATTCTGAAAAACGGAAAAAAAGCAATCGGCGTTGCCGCATTGAATACCGAAACAAATAAGTTTGAGTGCTTTTATGCACGGAATGTTATCTGTGCCACGGGTGCGCCTGCATGCATTTATGAGAATTCCGTTTATCCCGAATCCCAGCACGGCATGGCAGGTATTTTGCTTGAAGCGGGGGTGCGCCTTTGCAATTTTTCGCAGTGGCAGTACGGTATGGCTTCGGTTGATTTCCGCTGGAATGTTTCCGGCAGCTTTATGCAGGTTGTTCCCCGTTTTGTAAGCGTTGACGAAAACGGTAGTGAACACGAATTCCTGAATGATTATTTTGATTCTGCCGAGGAAATGTGCAATAATATTTTTCTTAAAGGCTATCAGTGGCCGTTCAGTTTTGAACGGGCAGAGGAATCTTCAAGGGTTGATATTGCCGTGCATAACGAAATTCTGAAAGGCAGAAAGGTTTATCTTGATTATACCCGTAACCCGAAGGGCTTTTCGTTTTCGGATTTAGGCGATGAGGCGAAGCAATATCTCAAAAGAAATAATGCATGCGCCGATACTCCGATTGAAAGGTTGAAAACGCTCAATCCCAAAGCGATAGAGGTTTATTCATATCACAGCATAGATATTTCAAAGGAAAAATTGCGCATTGCGGTTTGCGCCCAGCATAACAACGGCGGAGTGTATACCGATAACAATTATGAAACCGATATCGAGGGACTCTATGTTATCGGTGAAGCGGCAGGCACTTTCGGCCTTGCCAGACCGGGCGGCACGGCGCTCAACGATACGCAGGTCAGCGGTTTGCTTTGTGCAACGCATATAAAAAATAAAAAGTGCACATATGCAGGTACGGAAATTTCCTGCGATTATTTCGATAAATATAACGGCTTTGTAACCGATGAAAGCATTAATTATTCGCACATAAAAACCAAAATGAGCAAATCAGCCGCATTCCTGCGAAGCAAGGAAGAGTGCATTGCGTTGCTCGGCGAAATCGATGATATTTTAGCCGATTATCCGCTGCGCCATATATCGCTGAGCGATTATTTTTACGATAAGGATATGCTTATAAGCGCAAAGGCGCTTCTTGAAACAATTACAGGCGAAATGCCGCTTACGGGCAGCCGCGGCGGGGCGGTTTATCTTGAAAACGGCGAAAGGGTCAGAGAAAACCCCGAATACCGGAAGTTTCTCACAATAACGGAAAACGGCAGGGTTTCTTTTACTGAAGCAAAGCCTGTCCCGAAAACGGATGAGCCGTTTGAAAAATATCTGAACAGTATTTGATGAGGTGCGTAATGAGCAGCTTTAAACTCGGTCTTTGCAGCGTCACATTCAGAAA
>JAZNPG010000028.1:0-2665 GCA_045589555.1 Acutalibacteraceae bacterium | reverse complement strand
GTAGATACAGTCGGTCGAAACAAAAAGGCAATAGCAGAGTACATAAGAAACCAGATAGAAGGAGATTACGCAGTAGACCAAGTTACAATGAAAGAGTACATAGACCCGTTCACGGGTAGCAAGTAACAAGCCTTTGCGGTTGGTAGCCGTAGGGTACGCCTTAAGGCGATGCCAGTAACATAGGGCTTTGCCCGCATATGAAGAACCCCCGGCTTAGCCGGGGGGTTACTATTTTATATTATATTTTCAACAAACTGCTTTGCCGCTCTTGCGGAGCGTGAGCCTTTTTCAAGGGCGAACTGTTCCGCTTTTCTTTCAAGCTCATCTGTATCGCATTTTATACCTTTTTTATTTGCGAGGCTGCGAACGATATCAAGATATGTCTCTTTGTTCGGTTTGCTGAAGGTGATATGGATTCCGAATCTGTCCGAGAGGGAGATAATTTCCTGAACGGTATCGTTGAAATGCACGTCATCACCCTCACGGTCACTGAATTTTTCTTTGACAAGATGTCGGCGGTTGCTCGTTGCATAAATCACAACATTTTTCGATTTTGCCGATACCGAGCCTTCGAGTATCGCTTTGAGTGCGCTGAAATTATCGTCATCCTTTTGAAAAGATAAGTCATCGATAAACAGAATGAATTTCAACGGATTATCCGACAGCTCGTCAAGAATAACGGGAATTTCACGGAGCTGTTCCTTGAACACTTCGATTATCCGCAAGCCTTCTTTGTAAAGCTCGTTGACAACGGCTTTTACCGTTGAGGATTTGCCCGTGCCAGCATCGCCTGACAGAAGAATATTCGCCGCCGCTCTGCCTTCAAGCAGAGCTTTTGTGTTATCAAGAATAGTTTTCTTTTCACGCTCGTATCCGATAAGGTCGGAAAGTGCTGTTTCATCGGGATGCAGAACGGGAACGATTTTTCCGCCGTCAATACGGAACATATGATTTTTCGCATAAATGCCGTAGCCGTATTTGCCGATATTCCTTGTTCTCTTTACGTAATCGTTTGCCAAATCAATCTTTTCAGCTTTGAACACGGGAAGAAACCCGTTCCATTCAATCGCACTCTGAATCTCTGCGGAAGTTAAATCTGCAACGGATTGCAAAATTTCAAGCTCTGCATCAACGCATTTTTTCATCGTGGGCGAGCCTGCTTTTCCGCTGCCGATGATTTTAACATAAGCATTTTCATTGTTTCCGACAACGGTGTGAATGTGCCTTGCAAGGCTGACCTTGTTATTTTCATATAATGCGGAAACAAATTCGGAATAAAGGCTGATTTTTTCGGCGGTATCTGCATTTTCAACAGATTTCAGATATTTCATCAGCTTGCTTATAACCGAATCGGAAAGCAAGGCTCTGAAAATGCAGAGGGAATTCAGTTTTAAATATAACTCATTTAATTTTTCGTTCATCATTTCAGAATCGCACCCTCCGCTCCGCTTGAAACAAGTGCAGCGTATCTTTTGAGATAACCCGAAAGCTCTTTTTTCTTGGGAACAAAGTTTTTCATTCGTTCTTCAAGAACTTTTTCGTCAACCTTGAGTTCAAGCTTGTTTTCGGGGATGTTGATGCTGATTATGTCGCCGTCTTCAACAACACCTATCATTCCTCCGCTTGCAGCTTCGGGTGAAACGTGACCGATGCACGCTCCTCTTGTTGCACCGCTGAATCTGCCGTCTGTGACAAGCGCAACGCTGCTGCCCAGACCCATTCCCATAATTGCCGATGTGGGGTTTAGCATTTCACGCATTCCGGGTCCGCCCTTGGGACCCTCGTAGCGGATAACAACAACATCACCCGATTTGATTTTGCCTGCATTGATTGCCGCTTGCGCATCTTCTTCGCAGTCAAAAACTCTTGCAGGTCCTTCGTGAACAAGCATTTCGGGTAGGACGGCGGAACGCTTGACAACGCTGCCGTCGGGAGCAAGGTTACCTCTCAAAACAGCAATACCGCCCGTTTCGCTGTAGGGATTTTCAACGGGTCTGATTACATCGTAGTCAAGATTTATACATCCTTCTATGTTTTCACCGACGGTTTTACCCGTTACGGTGATACAATCAAGGTTCAGAAGATTTTTCTTTGAAAGCTCGTTCATAACCGCATAAACGCCGCCTGCTTCGTCAAGTTCTTCGATATATGTTCTGCCTGCGGGTGCAAGGTGACAGAGATTGGGAGTTTTTTCGCTTATCTTGTTTGCAATATCAAGATTGATTTCTATTCCGCATTCGTGGGCAATTGCGGGAAGATGAAGCATACTGTTGGTTGAACAGCCGAGAGCCATATCAACCGTCAGAGCGTTCATGAATGCTTCTTCGGTCATTATGTCACGGGGACGGATATTTTTCTTCAGGACATCCATAACCGCCATGCCTGCGTGCTTTGCAAGCTCAATTCTTGCGGAGTAAACGGCAGGAACCGTTCCGTTGCCTCTGAGACCCATGCCGAGAGCTTCGGTCAGGCAGTTCATTGAATTTGCGGTATACATACCCGAACACGAGCCGCAGGTCGGGCAGGTTTTGCATTCATATTCACGCAGCTTTTCTTCGGTGATTTTGCCTGCGCCGTATTCGCCGACAGCTTCAAACATCGAAGAAAGGCTTGTTTTTGCACCGTTCACTCTGCCTGCAAGCATCGGTCCGCCGCTGACAAAAAC
>JAZNPG010000027.1:0-2712 GCA_045589555.1 Acutalibacteraceae bacterium | reverse complement strand
CTTTTATTCTTTCTGCTTTTTGAGCCATGTGCACAGGCTCTGTGCAATAAATATGCCAGGAAAAGAAATCAAGCGGTACGTTTCTTTTTTGCATTTCCTGAAGAAAATCCTCTGCCCATTCTTCGTTATGTGCAAGTGCAGGACCGCCTGTTTTCAAACCAGGAAAACATTCTTTAAGATGCTTTGCGGTAATTTCAAACAAATCAAAAAATTCTGCTTTTGTTCCGCCCCATGTGCGTTTGTTCAATGAATCGTCAGGGTCAAGATCAGCTTCATTCCAGATTTCCCAGTATTTAATATTGAGTTTGTAGCCATCTGCCCAACCCTCATTGTAATGTCGGATAATATGTTCGCAGATAACAGCCCATTTTTTGAAATCATCAGGCGGAACAGTGCCGTGCTTTTTTATCTGATGCTCAATTGTCTGACCTAATCTGAAAAATGTTTCGGTGCCTGCATCAAGACAAACTAAAATGCTTTCATCCGTACACGCAAAATCATAGGATGCGGGGTCATAAGGGTCGGCATCGAAATCAGGAAAAATGCATGTAATATCATGGCTGTACGGACCGCCGTAAATGCCGCAAACAGCAGAATCGTGATTTCTGCTGTATGGAATCCGCGCTGATTTATAATCCTCAAAATTACTGCGGAATTGGTCATTTGCGTGCCTTCTGTGCCAAGGTCCGCCGTTAGTCGCATTAAGAATTTTAAATTTGTTGCCCGGGCTATTCAAATCAAATTTTAATATTTCCATTGGAACCTCCGCAAATTCTTATTTTCCGAACTTTTTGACAAATTGGAATTTAGCAGATACGATTACTCGTTCAGAATTTATCGGCAGCTCTTATGCGCAGAGCCATATCGGTTGCCTGCGGTCTGTCGCCGATATAATATGTGCCGAATCTTGTAGCGGTAAATTCATATTCTTTGGAAAATTCACCGCTGATGGGGTTGAACCATTGATAGGTATATCTTCCGTTCGGAACGAGGCTTCCGATTGTACCCGTTTTTATTCCGCCGTAAAACTTGGTGTTTACATTCTGCGCAACGGTTTCATCGGTGAACGAATAGAAATAAATAACGATTTCGGTGTTATCTTCGTTGCCTGCATAAACATAATAAACATTGTTTGCGGGAACGAAATATGCCTTGTTGTCAAATCTGGGAATAAGATTATACCATTCTGTGTTTTCAAGGAAATCTCGCATATATCCGACCTGATATGAGCTCTCGTATTCGAGCGCATCCTGCCAGGTTGCATTGATTTTTTCTTCGCTCGTTATTGTGTCAACGCCGTCGGAGCTGTCGTTTTCTTCATCATAAACATTGAGGTAGCTCCAGGTATCGTGACCGCCCCAACCGTAGCCGTACATGCCGTTAAGATACGCTGTCCAGCCCTGCATTCTTGAACCGAAGTTCTTTGTCCAGAGATAGCAATACTGGCCTTCATAATTGATTGCGGGTTTGCCTTGTGAGTTATACCAGCAGTCTTTTTCAATTCGGAAATCGCTTTGCTCTGTTTTGTCGGTGTGCCATTGAACGGCATAGAAATTGTGTGCTTTTATATCTCTGAAACAGGACGGCATTGCATCTTTGAAATAAACCTTGCAATTATCCGTTGCTCCCTCACCGTTGCCGTAAACCGACGTTGAACCGACGTTTTCCATATGAGCAGAAAGCGGATGGTCATATGCATCGTGTTTTGCTAAATACTCCGCAACAAGCTTGTAAGGGTTGTTATCCAATCCCCATTCGGGATGGTTTGTTTCGCTCCAATAGAAATCATTGTCAACTTCCTGACCGAGTGTCCAGACAACGGGATAAGCTCCGTATCTTGCGACCCAGTAACGGCTGACTTTTTCAAGGTAAGCTTTTGCAGAATCAGACGGCTCGTTACCGACAAATCCGCCGTTGTTTGAAATCAGGGGCTCAATAAAATAGGAGAAAAAAAACTGTGCATTTGCGTGAACGAACCCGTTTTCTGCAATAATACGGAACTTTTCATCATAGTCCGCAAGACCTGCCATATCATCTTCGGTTATGCCGTTTGTAAAATCAAACTTTGCTCCGATGGGTTCACTCTGATACACGGTAAAACCCTGTGAAACACGCTTTTCGCATATTGTTTCAACCATATCAACTGTTTCGTCGCCGAGGCTCCAATGAGTATCACCGAGCCAGAAAAACGGTGTTCCGTCGTCATAAGTGAAATACTTTTCACCTGCGTTTGTTGTGATAAAACCGTGCTTATAAATATCGTGCTCACCGCTGTATCCGGTGCAGATAACAGCACCTGTTCTGCCGTCAAGCGAAGTGTTTTCGGCATCCGTGCAGACGGTCTTGAAATGCCAATTACCTTCGGAGGGACAAACGAACCGGACTTTCCAGACATTACCACCGTCCCAGAAAGCAGGGATTTTATAAAGTCTGCCGTTGCCCCAAAGGTGAAGTTCCACATCAACGTCATTGAACGGGTTGGTATATGATTTTTCGCTTTCAAAAGCAATTTCATTTGCAACCCATGTTTCTGCGTTCAATCTCTGTTCGGGATTCTCAATCGGTTCGCCGTTATATTCAATCCACGAGTGAGGATTTACCGCTGCAGGGGGTATAGCAGTTTCATCTGTGCCTTTGATGTTGTTGATCAATTTTGCAAAATAATTGATAACTAAGCCTGTGATTTCTTCCGCTGTGTTTATTATTGCAGGT
>JAZNPG010000026.1:0-75222 GCA_045589555.1 Acutalibacteraceae bacterium | reverse complement strand
GGGATTCGACTCGCGCGACTGCGGTCGCTTGGTCGCTCGCGGTCACAACAGTCCACCGGACTGTTGCTCTGTGCCGCTCGTCCTTCGAATCCCATTCAAAACAAAAAGCCATCACAGCTGACGCTGTAATGACTTTTTCTGTCTAATAGTGTATAAGACGATACCGCCCATAATATTGTATCATCAGCTGCTCAAAACAGCTGTTTATTGCGGCTTTGTTGATACAACTTTGCGATTTGTATATCTTGAAAAACAACATATATCCATTGCAATTAATGAAAAATAGTGAAATTTTAATGGAATTTTTCTTTTTGATGTGATAATGTGTTCAGCAACAATCAGTGGTATGATATCCTTTATTGTCAGCTCTTGTAATTATTGTTGTAATGTATTAAAATAATCTTTAGTTAAGTTTTAATAAGTTTTTGAGTCTTTTGTGATATTATTGTGAAAAAAGCAGGAGGATATGATGTATGTTTAAAAGGTTTTTTGCCGGCATTCTTGCCTTTATTTTTTCAATTCTTCCGTGTGCAAACGGCAAGGTGAAATACACCTGCAAAGAAGCGGTTGCTGTAACAGCAGAATTCGCTGAAAATGAAAGTGTTGCTATTGACATACCGAAGCCTGTTTTTGCGGCGGATATGCCGGAGTCAGAGGTTATCTCGGTTAACGGATTATCAAGGCTTTCAATCAACGGTCAGCTTACATCTCCCGTCCTCTTTTTCGGCAATACGGATTTCCCGAATCCCAACGGTGTCACAACAAGTCAGGCAGGATTTGCCGCTGATGCGGGAATACATCTTCACTCCATTATTGAAAATATCAATTATTATGCCGACCTTGACAGCATCAGCGAGGCGGAATACAGACAGTTATACTCTCATCTTCACGAGAGCGTTAAGAGTGTTACAGAGGGGGATCCGGACGCAAAAATCCTGCTTCGTGTCAAGGTGACTATGCCCGATACAGGCTCCATACCCGAAAGCGAAATAATACAGTATAAAGATAAAAGCATAAAATCCGGTGTTGTATCAATGGCGTCAGATTTATTCAATGAAGAATCAAGCAGAAGGCTTGCTCATCTGGTCGATTATGTCAGCTCCAACAGTGAGCTGTCGAAGCATATTATCGGATATCATCTTGAAAATAATGAATGGTTTCATTATCTGTACCGTGAAAACGGACAGGACTTTTCAAACGCAAACAATGAAAATTTTGCCCGGTGGCTGAAAGTGAAATATCCGACAGACAGAGATTTGCAGATAGCGTGGGGAAATCCTTTTGTGAAGTTTTCCACAGCTGCTGTTCCGAACAATCTCCCCGGCAACATTTATGACAACGGCAAGCTGTATAAAGATATTCTCTTTTACGGAACAAAAACGCAGAAATATGTTGATTATCATCAGTATATCTGTGACCTTACGGCAGCGCGCATTTCGAATCTCGCGCGTATTGTCAAAGAACGGACAGAAAACCGCGCTATCGTAATTTCTTTCTACGGTTATCAGTTTGAACTGTACAGCTCTCTTTCAGGACACCATAATCTGAATTGGCTGCTGTCTGACAAAAATATCGACGGCTTTGCAGGGCCGATCAGTTACAGAGACCGCAACGGAAGTTCATACGCTCCGAATTCACCTGTGGGTGCTACAGGTGCATATATGTCAACGGTTGACTCAATTCAGCGAAACGGAAAAATATGGTTTCAGGAAAGTGATGAGCGAACATTTATCAATCACACCGATGAGCCGTATGAAGATACTTTTTTAACCCCCATAAGAAGCCTGAGTGACGTTATTGAAGTTCATAAGCGAGAGCTGGGCGATACCATTATCCACGGCAACGGCTTGTGGGCAATGGATTTATGGGCGAGAGGATGGCTGGATGATCCGGCAATATGGGAAAACATCGGAAAGCTGTCGAATCTGTATCAGGCATATCAGAACGGGTACGGTCAGGCATCTCGGTTCGATGTGGCACTTGTTGTAGATGAATATTCACTTCACCGCATGGCAAATCAAGGTCCTGTTGGTGATGAACTGCTGGGCGAAATGCAGCTTAATCTCTATCACGCAGGACTCTCAACTTGCTATGTTCAGCTTAAAGATGTGCTTGCGGGACGTGTTGACGATGCAAAATTATATATCATCACATCTGCGTTTGATATGACGGATGAGCAGATAGAACAGCTTCAGACAGCACTTCATAAAGACGGCAAGACAACGCTCTTTATGTATAATTTCGGAAAGATGACCACTCAGCAGGCTAAAGCACTCACGGGTATGGAATTCAAGGTAAATAAATTACAATCCAAAACCGGAATAAAAATGACAAATCAGTCTGCCGTTCCGGGTTTGATCAGCGATAATCATACTGCGCGTATCTCCCGTGCTATGAAGGTTGTCGGCGGACAGACCGAGACTCTCGGTAAAAATCCCGACGGCTCTGTCGGCTTTGCAATCAACAGACAGAAAGACTATACCACTATTTATTACGGTGATTCGCTGCTTTCAGTCAACAATCTGAAAGCCATTGCACGTGCTTGCGGAATCCATGTTTATTCCGATTCGGAGGATGTGCTGATGGCAAATCAGAATGTGGTGGTGCTCCATACTGTCACTGCAGGGGAGAAAGTCGTCACCTTTGAAGGCAAGACTGATGTATGGGACTATTTTAATAATAAATGGTATACAGATGTGGATTCAGTCACATTCTCTGCTCAAATCGGCGAAACAAAATATCTGTTCTACGGTGATAAAGAAGAGATAGAAAATTGGAGCCTGCCGATTTACAGATAGAAACAGGAACAACCGTGAAAGCTTAACGTTGACAAATACTAAACAGCCCTCCGGGATTAACCCGGGAGGGCTGTTTGCCGTTGAGCATAAGAATTGAACATTCTTTGTGAAGATAATGGGGCACAGCGATATAAGCAGGGTTGTTACGTTTGCTGAAAGTCAGAAATAAAGTTCTGCATATTGCTTGATAATCTTTCTGGCTTTGATTGCCGCATCGGGGTCTTTATCGAGTAAGTGGCCTGAATTTTTGTAAAGAACGAAATCGTGCTTAATACCGTTTCGGGCAAGCTTACGCTCAAAATCCTCTATGTGCTTTGCCGGAATAAGGTCATCTTCTTTTCCGTAAAAAATTGCGGTAGGGATGCAGTTCTCATCAACGTAGTTTATAGGTGAGATTTCACTTAAAGCTTTTTGTGAAGCTTCGTTATTTAAAGTTTCTTTTGATATATCTGCATTGCATACCTGTGACAGAAGTCCGTATTTCCAACTTTCAAATTCACCTTTAATGCCCATAAGAAAATCTTCCCTTGTGCAATCGGTAGGCGGGCAGTAGCAACAGACTGCCGAGGGCTTAATCGGCGAAACTTGCTTTTTTGTGTAAGCATAAAGAAGTGCGATATGTGAACCTGCAGATCCGCCGGATAAAATAAGCTCATTTATATTGTAGCCGTATTCGCTGCATTTTTGCTTTATGGTGTTAAGTGAGCTTGTTACATCATCAAGCACATGACGGATATTTATGCTTTTGGAAACATATCGGTAATTAATAGCGGCACATATATATCCAAGTCCTGAAAAAAACTCTGCATCGGGAGTGTGATCAGATTTATCACCCTCAGCCCAGCCGCCGCCATGTATAAAAAGTATCAGTCCTGATTGGGAAACAGGATTTTCAGGAATATAAATGTCAGCTTTCTGTCTTTCATGAGTACCATAAGAAAAATCTTTAAAAACAGTCATATTCATTCCCCGGTAAACACCTCTTTAATTGCTTCCAGATAGCCGTAACCGTAAAGGTCATCGGGCTGGAGATAGCTGGTTTCGGTCCATTCATTCCAACTGTTAACTGTTATGAACGGGGCTTTCATAACGCCCTTTTTTATTGACTCATCAGCAAATTTCTTGACCTTTTCGCAGGCGATTCTGAAATTTTCAGGAGTGTTGTTTTTAACAACGCCGGGCATGAACTTGTTGAATCTCACGTTATTATCCCAGCCTACTGAAATATTGGGATAGAAAGGCACATTCATCAACCTGGTTTCTTCTTCAAGATTTTCAATATAAGCGTCGGTCTGCTGCGCATAGTCGCCGTCGGGGTCAACGCATGAAAACCAGTTGTAATTTGTAACGGAATCAAATCCGAGATAATCATAAAGCTCATAAACTGTCATGCCTTTGCAGTCGTCACCGTCATTAAGCCAGTTATATGTATGTCCTTTCCAGTTTACAGCCTGAAAATGGAGACCCTTGAAGCCTGCTTCAACGGTTTTTCTTCGGAATTCTTCAAGACCTTTTTTGCATTCCTGAGTTGTGCCGAATGTACGGATGAAGTTGTCAACATCAAAAACCATGTAGACGGGGCATCCGTCAATCATATAATAATTTTCACGCTTGCAATATTTTTCGATTGTTCTGTCGCATATCTCTGAAAAAATTTCGGGAGTAACAACGCCGCTCCAGATAACGGTTGAAAGGTCTGTATCGGAATTTCTCTTATCCCAGAGATGAGTTGCATTGTGATTTGCCCACATGAGCATGAACTTCATCTGAGTGTTGTTGCGGGCTTTAAGGAATCCGTCATTAAGACAGTTTTCAAGAAACGGGCGGTTATCATACCAATACCAGTCATAAATAAAAACGTTGACACCGTAAGAAACAGCGCAGTTAATCTGCATTTCCATAACCCTGCTGTCAGCTTCGTTAACATATCCCCAGGTGGGAATACGGGGCCAACGGCAACCTTCATAGCCTCTGTTGGTCATTGCTTTAACAGTCTGCCATTCACCATAGCCCTCGGGCCAGAAAATACGGGTTCTCGGTTCGTCACCTGTGTAAGACGGCCATATAAAGGCGGCAATATCATAATTTCTCATATCATTACCTCACAAACGCAGTCAGCCTGATTTATTAATCCACATTGCTTTGCAGAATTGTCATTTTGATTATATCATATCTTATTTGCCATTTCAATAAAATACAGGTATTAGATATTACCTAATCGACAAGTTTCTGTCGAAAAAGACATTGTGGCAGTTTTGCGTATGAGTTCGATCTCTTACATAACCGTTAGTTTTAAGTGATGTTCCGTCTACGACGGAGTGATATATTTTGCTTGTGCAAAATGTGATATTGAAACCTGCGGTTTCAGTGATATTATATTCGCTTTCAAAACCGGGCGAAGCCCAATATCACTTGCGAAGCAAATATAACCGGCGCAGACAATATAACTCGCCGCAAGGCGAATATAACTGAAAACGACAAGTTTCCGGCGAAACTTGTCGTTTTCTGCGTTTTCCATAAATGCATCAAACTTTGTCAGCTCAAAAATACCTTTATCAGCGTTGTCGGAAACACGTCTTTCTCTTAAACCGCTATGAACGAAAACAAAGCTTTGCGTTTCTATGACTGTCGGAAGATTGACAAGAAAACCAAACTCTTTTTCAAAGTGAGTAATAACGGCCTGCTTTGCCGCCAAAACATCCTCTGCCGAATTGAGGGTATAGCCGCACTCATCGGCAAGCTCTTCGTAAAACGACGTGCCTGCCCATTCCCTTAAATTGAGAATGTATTTGTAAAAACCGTTGACGTTGCCCTCGCATAGTTCGTCGATTATTTTCAGGCGGTTGGCATCTACGTTTCCGATAAGGGGAATAACGTTACCTTTTTCGCAAAGCTTCATAATGTAGCGCAGGGCTTCAAGGTTTTCGTTGCCTTTTTCTACAATATCACCAACAACGAACAGTATATCATTCTCGCTGAATTCCGCTTTTTTTAGAAGCTTTTTGAAATAGGATAAATTGCCGTGAATATCGCTCGTGACAAGAATTCTTTTTCCGGCTTCAACCGTTATATGTTCAATTTTTGTCGTCAGATTAAGCATCGGTTATAAATCCTTCGCTGCGTAATTTGCTTATTATACAATAGCAAAAACATTCGGCAGTTTCAATGGTTATTTTAAAAATAAAAAGTGTCTTCGCCACAGAGGACGAAGACACGTACGTTAACCTGATATTCAGTTGAGAACGATTTTGTAGTCAACCGAGCCGTAGCCGGTTTTGACCGTTGCGCCAATCGGAACTTTTTTATCGTCAACACGAAGGTTTGAAAGGTTTACAACAACCCTGTATGACCATTCACCGCTTTCAATCATACCGTTTTCGTTGATTTTAACCTTGAGCTTGGGGTTGGCATAACGCAGTGTGATGTCGGATTCCTCGAAGCCTATATCAAACTGCGGAAGCTCCTGTTCAACAACGGAGATGTCGCCTACAACCGTAATAGCGTGACCAACCGTACCCGAATAAGCATCGCCGTGAATACCGTCCGTCTGCTCCGTCATCGTCATTTCAATAACGGTGTATTGGCCGCTCTTGTAAGCCTTAATGCTTTTTGCATCTGATACGGTGAGGTTTTCAAAACCGCCCGTAATGCCTTCAACTTCCTTGGAATTCTTTTCGAGTGCCTTTACAAAAAACGGTGTTATCATATCAACAAGCTTGCCAAGCCAGCCGTCACCGTCGTTTACAACAAGCTCTCTCATCGTCATAGTCTGTACGGAGGTAACGTTAGGGTGCGTTTTTCTTGCGGCAGCCTTGTAAACTGACACAATCTGCTCGTCCGTCCAGTTTGCAGGGTCGGCGTCAAGCACGGTTGCTTCTTCTGTTGAGCTTTCTTCTTCGTTAAGCTCGGTGGTTTCGGCTTCGCCTTCTGTTGCCGCTTCGGTTTCCGAGGGTGCCGTGCTGTCTGTGCCTACGGTGTCGGTAAGATCCTCGTTGACTTGTACCTGTTCGGTTGTCTGTTCCTCGGGGCTCTTTTCGCCGCCGCAGGCTGCAAGCGTGAAAATCATAACAGCCGCCAACAGCAGACTAAAAAACTATTTCATAATTATTTACTCCTTAAAGCGTGTATTTTTGCTTGTATTTTCCGTTAAAGATTTATACCGAAATACTCTATGTATTCTCTCACAATCCGATGAATTTTTCAATACGGATAAGGTAACGTTTTTATTTTTTAGTTGTAATTGCCTTACCGTTATGTTATTCTAAAGAAAAAACAGGAAGGCGTTACTATGGTTTTTGCTAATGATTTTGTCTGCGGTAACGATAACGACACCCTTGTCCGTATGATGCCGATGAAATACGCAAGCTCGGCAAATGGACACCCGAGCAATGGCACGATTATTCCTACGGCACCGACGCAGGCAGGGAAGGGGAATGTCGCCCGACGGTATCAAATACGGCCGTCCCGGCTGTGCCAAAAACGTAAGCGTGGCTAATTATGTCCACGGTTGCTATCAGGGACAGAATTGACGTAAGCCGTTTAACCGTGTAAAAGCTTTTGCAAGGCAAAATTATTTATAGGAGATATTACCGTGAACTCTGTTAAATCGTTTTTTTACTCATTTAATCCGCGCTATATGATGCCGTTTTTTACGGCTTTGAGTGTGGTGCTGACCTCTGTTTTTTCTATCTTTATTCATGCCGAGCCTGAGGGGCATATTTTTACGCCGCCCGCTGAAAAGGAAGCAATAACGCAGGGCCTGGAAATAACCGATGAATACGTTATCGTTGTTTCCGATACGGCAAGCGAAGCGGAAATTACCGCCGCCAATCTGCTCAAAAGCACCTTTGAGGAAATAAACGGAACGAAAATCGATATTATCACCGACACCGCAGATAAAACCGAAAAGGAAATTGCGCTCGGCAAAACCGACAGAGAGTACGACGACACGGTTGATTATGCCTCTCTGGGTGACGAGGGTGTCTGCATTAAAACCGTGGACGATGACCTTGTCATTACGGGCGGAGAAAAGCGTGGAACGCTTTATTCAGCCTACACCTTCCTTGAAGAATACTTCGGCTACCGCAGATTTACGCCGGACCTAACCGTTATTACCGAGGCTGAAAAGCTGCTTGTTCCTGCCGAAATTGATTACACCTACGTTCCGCCCTTTATGTTCAGGCAGACCGACTGGTACCCCGGAAACAACAAGGAATACAAGGTGGCAAACCGACTCAACGACGGCACTATGCTCGAAGCTGCAGGCGGCGGTGTTGAATACGCAGGGCCGTTCTGCCATACGTTTTCCAGCCTTGTGCCCAACTCGCTTATCGAAACCGAGCCGGAGCTTTTTGCGCTCGGCGTTCAGACAGGTGAAAGAACAACGGACCAGCTTTGCCTGACCAACCCGAAAACGCTTGAAATTGCAAAGGCCACCGTTCGCGATTGGCTGGCGGCTAACCCCGATGCGGCCTTTGTTTCCGTAACACAGAACGATAATTCCAACTACTGCGTGTGTGAGGAGTGTGCAAGAATTGATGCCGAGGAGGGCAGCCATTCCGGTACGATGATTCGTTTCGTCAATGCAATTGCGGATGATATAAGAGAGGATTATCCCAACGTGCTTGTTGACACCTTTGCATACACCGACGGCTATACAAGACAGGCTCCGAAAATCACCGTTCCGAGAGATAACGTCATTATACGACTTTGCTCGATTGAGTGCAAGTTTTCTGCCCCTATGGACAGCGGATACTCCGAAGACAACGAGGAGTTTTTGCAGGACCTTAAGGACTGGTCGGCAATAAGCGACCACCTTTTCGTCTGGGACTACACAACCGATTACAACAGTTTGCTCAGCCCCTTCGGAAACTTCGGTGCAATCCAGCGCAATCTTCAGATTTTTGCGGAAAACGATGTTATAGGCGTATTTGAAGAGGGTGCAAGCGGTACAGCCGCCGACGGTGAATTTGCGGCGCTTCGCTGCTATATGCTTTCACGGCTTATGTGGGACCCCTATCAGGACGTCAATAAGCTGATGTACGATTTCTGCGAAGCCTATTACGGCGCAGGCTATCAGAATATAATAGACTTTATTAACGGTATTGATGAAAACAACGGCTTCGGCTTCAACATAATTCAGTACTGGCTTATCTTCCCCGAGCACGTCGATATGGAATACGGTATGGGCTGCTTTGACAAATACTACTCAATGAACGTTCTTAATATCGACAACGAAACGCTCAAGGAGTATGACGAGCTGTGGGAAAACGCAATTGCCCAGGCACAGACCGAGTGGCAGAAGGAAAACGTAAGGCGTTCACAGATTTGCTGGCGGTACTGGAAAGCAAACTTCAAGCGTGGCGAATTTTCCGCCCTTAACGAGTCAAAGCGAATTGCCGAAAACGAAAAGTTTTATAACGATTTGCTGCATTTCAACATTTCATCGCTTATGATTGCCAACGCAAGACATACGGGCCGACTCACCGATACCCCCGATTTCAAAACCGTGCCTGCTGAATGGGTTAAGGCAAAATAAAGCAAACTGCAAAAAAGGAGTTATAATATGGCGATTTTAAGATTTCTACTTTCATTCCTTGTCACTTTAGGCATTCTTTCCTCACCCGGAGCAAGCTTCACACCGCTTGAGGACAGAGAGTTTACCGACGGCGAAATCAACGTTATTGACAGCGATAACGAATACATCAAAATGGAAATTGCAGAAGTCGGCTCTGACATCTTTAACCCCGATGCGGAAAAAGGCGGCTACCGCTACGGACCTACTCTTTTCGTCAATGCGGACGGCAGTATTGATGCGTTTTTTGCCTGTCCCGGCAGAGGCGGTCAGTGGGACTGGATAAGCTACAGACATTCACCCGACGGCGGTAAAACCTGGACGGATGAAAAATCCGTTCTTCAGCCGACTCCCGATTCACCCGATTTTTATTCGTGCTGTGACCCCGGTGTCGTAAAGTTCGGTGAATACTATTATATCGGCTACACCTCAACGGTTAATGTCAACGGAACCGATAACAACGTTTTTGTTGCAAGAAGCAAGAATATTGACGGCCCGTATGAAAAGTGGAACGGCAACGGCTGGGGCGGAAGACCCGAAGCAATAATTGACTTTACGGGTAATCCCGACAGATTCGGTGCAGGTGAGCCGAGTTTTGTCGTTCTTGGCGATACGCTGTATTTCTACTATACGTGGCTTGATGATAACGGCAGAGAAACCCGTGTTTCCGTTGCCGATGCAACGGACGAAAACTGGCCTGCAACCCTTGAATACAAGGGCGTTGCAATTACTGCGCCCGACTCAAGCTGTGACTCGGCAGACGTTAAATACGTCGATGATTACGGCAAGTTTATTGCCGTTGCAACGAATCAGCGCTTTACAGTCGACAGCTTTGTGGACGTTTTCGTTTCCGACGACGGCATCACCTTCGAGCGTTCCTACGCAATGAAAACCGATACTGCTATCTGTTGCCACAACTGCGGCATTTCGGGCAGACCCAACGGTCATATCAGACTTTCCGACGGCGTGTATTTTGCTTGCGCCTACGGCGACGTGTGGGCAAACTGGCCGACAAGACTCAGCAAGGTTGAGCTTTCGCTTATTGCAGCCCCCGATTTGTCCGATATTGAAAACGAAAACCTCAACGTTCCCGTAACATATGCCGAGGAGGATTTATACGCCAATTATATCGGCATCGTCTGCAAGCCTGCTCACTATACCAAGAGTGTCGGCGACGGTGCATTTTTCCCCGAAATCCTGCTTATAGAGGACTCAATGGACACCGTAAGACTTCTTTCGGGTGTTACCTTTGAGGACTATGATGAAAGCGTCGTTAAATTCGTCGGCACGCTGGCTGTTCCGCAGGGCGTGGGCGAAACCTACGTTACGGTTAAATACAGGGATATGCAGACACAGATGTTTGTTGAAATTCAATGATTAACCGACAATAAAAAAGCAAAGGACAGAGCTAAAACTCTGTCCTTTTTTGTGCGTTGTATGAAGTTGATAAGGATGTTTTGAACTGAAAACCGTCAGAGCAGCGTATATGTGCCGTGCCTGAGAATGCCTGCAAGTACGGCTTCGCAGGTGATTCTTTCCTCTGTTTCAATGCCGCCTATACAGCACGAGGCTACGCCGTGAGTATCTGCACCCGAGGTGAGTATCAGCTCAGGATGAGCTGCGGCAAATGCCAGTGCCGAAGCGTTATCCTCGGCTGTATTGCCGGAATTGAAAACCTCTATTCCGTCAATGCAGTCGAGCGGCAGGAGACCGGGGTTGGGGATTGAACCCCTGCGCCTGAAGGGGTGGGCTTGTATGCACAATACTCCCGACTCTCCCAGAACGTCGTGCCACAGTTTACAGTCGTTGTTTTCAAGCTCGGGGTGAGCGAGAAGAATTTCGGGCGTTATGCCGTAGCAAAGCACCTCAAGCCCTTTGCTGACCTCTTCCTCAACGCCGAACAGCACGTCAATGCCGAGCTTGTCACCGACATTCTTCATTCGGTAATAGTCCTCGCAGTATTCTTCAACAAAAGCCTGCCAGGAAATAAAGCTTTCAATGCCTGTGTTGCCGTGCAAAAAATGGTTGGTGAGTATTGAAAAAACAAAAAGTTCAACATATTGAACTTAATAAAATGGAGAGAACTGCAGGAGAGAACTGCAGGAGAGAACTCAATAAAATGAGTGATTTTTCAAGGTTTTCTCAAAAAAATAAATCCCTCAAAAACCTAATGTTTTCAAGGGGTTTCGGTCTGGCGGAGAGTTAGGGATTCGAACCCTAGGTGAGTTTCCCCACACAGCATTTCGAGTGCTGCACCTTCGACCTCTCGGACAACTCTCCAACTATTCATTTTTTGTGCCGTTTTCTCATACAGCTTGATTATTTTAGCAGATTTTATTGCCGTTGTCAATCGCTTTTTACGGCACACCGTTACAAATTAAAGACTATATTTTAATTATTATATGTAAAAATGACGAAAAGATGTTTTGCGGTTGACTTTTTTGCTTTAGTATGATAATGTAGTAACACAATAAAAGCCGTAAAACGGCTGAAAAGGAGTAATAAATATGAAGAAAATTCTTGCACTTCTCCTCGCACTTTCAATGGTATTTGTTCTCGGCGCATGCGGCGGCAACGATGCTCCCGATGCTACCGACGCACCCGATGCTACTGAAGCAACAAACGCCAACGCTCCCGGAAGCGATTACGCTTACATCACAGGCAAAGGCGAAATGACAATCGGTATCACAATTTTCGCTCCCATGAACTATGAAGATGCAACAGGCAAGCTCATCGGCTTTGAAACAGAATTTGCAGAAGCTGTTTGCGCAAAGCTCGGCGTTAAGGCTGATTTCCAGGTTATCAACTGGGGCGCAAAAGAAACAGAGCTCAAAGGCAAAACAATTGACTGCATCTGGAACGGCATGACAATCGATGAAGAAAGAAAAACCAATATGTCAATCTCCACTCCCTATATGCAGAACAAGCAGGTTCTTGTTGTTAAGGCAGGCGCTGAAATCACTTCCGTTGACGGTCTTACAATCGTTGCAGAAGCAGGCTCCGCAGGAGAAAACGTTATTCTCAATGACGATTACTTCGCAACAGCAAACTATGTTGAAGTTGAAGACATGGCTTCCGCACTTATGGAAGTTAAGGCAGGCACAGCTGACGGCTGCGTTATCGACTATGTAACATGCCTCGGCTCAATCGGCGAAGGCACAGATTACAATGACCTTGTTATCGTTGAAGATGCAAAGTTTGCACTCGGCAACGACGAACAGTACGGCATCGCATTCCGCAAGGGCAGCGACATGACAGAAAAGGTTAACGCCGCTATCACAGAGCTTGTTAATGACGGCACACTCGCAAAAATCGCTGCAAAATATAAGCTTGAAGATCAGCTCATCGCAAAATAATTAAAGATACAGGAAGATATCAATGACTGAATTATTGTTAAACGCTGCACAGGGCGGAGCTTTCAGCGAAGAATTCATGGAAGTTACGCTCTCTCTCGGCGAAGGACTTCTGGAAAACATAAGGCTTTTCGGCGCAACCCTTCTGTTTGCGCTCCCCCTCGGTCTGATAATCACTTTCGGCTCAATGTCAAAATTCAGACCGCTGAAATACCTCACAAGAATGTTTGTATGGATTATCAGAGGAACTCCTCTTATGCTCCAGCTCTTTGTTGTGTTCTATGTTCCGGGTCTGCTTTTTGATTTCCCGATGAAAGACCGTATGGGTGCGGCAATGATAGCTTTTGTTATCAACTATTCCGCATATTTCTCGGAAATTTACAGAGGCGGCATCGAGAGCATTCCCAGGGGTCAGTATGAAGCCTGCCAGGTTCTCGGTATGAGCAAAACCCAAACCTTTTTCAGAGTTATCCTCATGCAGGTAGTCAAGCGCGTTGTTCCTCCCATGAGCAACGAAATTATAACCCTTGTTAAAGACACTTCTCTTGCAAGAGTTATTGCGGTTTCCGAAATTCTTATGGCAGCCGAACGCTTCTCAAGAAAGGGTGTAATCTGGCCGCTGTTCTATACGGCAGTATATTTCCTCATCTTCTGCGGCGGACTGACGCTGATTTTCGGATACATCGAAAAGAAGCTTAATTACTATAAAGGTTAAGGTGCAGCCATGGCAATACTTGAAGTTAAAAATTTGCATAAAAGCTTCGGAAACAACCATGTTCTAAACGGCATCAGCTTTTCTCTTGAAGAAGGCGGTGTGCTCTCCGTTATCGGTTCTTCGGGCAGCGGCAAAACAACGCTCCTGCGCTGCATAACCTCGCTTGAAACAGCCGATGAAGGTCAGATTATTGTTAACGGCAATGTTGTTTTTGACAGCGAAAACCAGCATAAATTCACAAAGGAAGAAATCCGCAAAAACCGTCTCTCCGTAGGTCTTGTTTTCCAGTCATTCAATCTTTTTCCGCAGTACAGCGTTATCGATAACATAACTCTTGCTGTGCGCCTTCAGGCGAAAAACAGAGAAGATTATAAGGCTAACAAAAAGCAGATTCTTGCAGAGATAGAGGAGCAGGGAATGGAGCTTCTGCGAAAGGTCGGCCTTGAAGAAAAAAGGGATGCTTATCCCTGCGAGCTTTCGGGCGGTCAGCAGCAGAGAGTTTCGATTGCAAGAGCGCTTGCAATGAAGCCCGATATTCTTTTCTTTGATGAACCCACATCTGCTCTCGACCCCGAGCTTACGGGCGAAATTCTCAAGGTTATCAAGAGCCTTGCGGCAGATAACATGACAATGGTTATTGTTACTCACGAAATGGCTTTTGCAAGAGATGTTTCGGACGAAATAATCTTCATGGACGGCGGTGTTATTGTTGAACACGGCACACCGCAGGAGGTTATCATGAACCCGAAAAATGTGCGCACAAAAGCATTCCTGAGCAGATTCCAGCAATAAAAACAAAATATAAGTAGGGGCGGCCCTGTGTGGTCGCCCGCAAATAAAAGTAACAGGCTTGCATCGGTTAACATCCTTTGTAAGCCTGTTTGTTATTTTAACTTTAAAATTTAATTTGTAACACATTTTCCGCAATCACATAAGATATCATTGTAAGCGGTCGAAACCCAACGCCGCTTCAGATTAACTCTCCGCTGTATTCGGCGGAAACTTGCAAGGAGGTTACATCATGGGTTGCGGATGCAATAACAACTGGTTCCTTTTCATCATCCTCATTCTTCTCTTCTGCGGTGACTGCGGTTGCAACAACGGCTGCGGTTGCAACAACGTAAGAACAACGAATGACTGCGGCTGCGGTTGCGGCTGCTAACTAAAAGCCGGCAAGTATCTCCGCCGCCTCTTCCTGTGTCAGACCGCCGGGAGAGGCGGCAAAATTTCTCGGTAATACGCTCTGCCAACGCAGGGCGTATTTTTTTGCATTCTCTTCACCGATTGAAACGCCTTTCAGATCTGTCAGCGAAGATATAACCGCTTTGACCGTTTCAATTTCGTCTGTCATTGCGGCAAATTTCTCCGCCTTTTTGGGAGCAAACTTAACGCAGCGATCAATATACGGTGCAAAAAACGCAGCGCATGCCATGCCGTGAGGTATGCCGTAATTCTCGGTCAGCACATAACCCAGCGGATGCGGAAAAGCCGTGCCGCAGGTATTGATAACAAGCCCTGCATAAACCGAGCCGTAATAAAGCTTTTCTCTCAGATTTCCGGGAACTTCTTTCACCCTTGAAAGCTCGGTAAGGCATTCATAAATCATCGGAATACACTTTTCCGCCCAAAGCTCAATAACGCCGTTGCATTTCGGAGTGAAAAAACCTTCTGCGGCATGCGCAAAGGCATCAAGAGCGGTTGAAACCGTTGATGCATAAGGCAGAGAACGGGTGTAATTCGGGTCACAAAAAGCGATTTTTGCATAGCAATCGTCGCCCGAAATGCTTTTTTTAACTCCCGTTTCGTCATTCGTCAAAACCGAAACAGCCGTAACCTCGCTGCCCGTGCCAGCCGTTGTACCTATAAGAGCAACGGGAAGCGCCGCAACGGAATATTCTCTTTTATAAATATCAATCGGCTGCAGGTCAGGATTCGATGCGTAAATCGCAACCGCCTTTGCTGCATCCAGCACAGAGCCGCCGCCGATACCGAAAATAAAATCGGCATTTACGTTTCTCGCCGCCTCGCCGGCTTCGCAGCAAACGGAAATCAGCGGATTTTCGCCTATTTTATTAAAAACGGTGTACTCTATCCCCTCGTTTTTCAATGCAGCTTCGGCATCGGCAAGAGCACCGCTCTTTTTCGCTCCGCTGCCGCCCGTGAGCACAAGGCAACGTCTGCCGAGCTTTGAAAGAAAAGCAGAATTATTCAAAACCGCATTCTCTCCGCAAATACATTTTACGGGCATACAGATTATATCGTTCATAATAAAGCTCCTTATGTCATTATGTTTAATATTCTATCAGGTTTTTTATGAAAATCCAACAATTTTTTCTCTTTTGCTTTTACCATATTGAAAAAATATATTACAAGGTGTATTATATAATAAATAATATATAAATATAATGGGGATGAATGGGCGGTGACGGCATTTTGAAAAAAGCAGGTGCAATAATTGCTGCCGTTGCGGCGGTTATCCTCGTTGTCTTTATCGCATGGGACAGCATCTTCAACAAAGCCGCCACAAAAGAATTTTTCGCTATGGATACCGTTATCTCCGCCGAAGTTAAGGGCAAGGATTCCGAAAACTGCATTGCCGAAATTGAAAAATGCGTTTCGGAGCTTGACGGAATTCTCTCGCGTCATTCGGAAGCCTCCGAAATAAGCCTGCTCAATAAAAATTCGGGCGGCACAATCAGCAACAAAACGGCTGAATTTTTCCGTTTGCTTATTGATGTGAGCAAAAAAAGCGGCGGCGCTTTTGATTTCACGCTCGGTGCAGTCAGCGACCTCTGGGGCTTCGGCAAAAAACCGTCGGTGCCCGATGAGGCAGAGCTGCGCAAAGCCGTTTCCGAATGCGGATACGAAAAGGTTTCACTTTCGGGCAACAAGCTTGTTTTCAGCAGCGGAGTTATAGATTTCGGCGCAGCAGGCAAAGGCATTGCTCTTGATGAAATCCGCGGTATTCTTGAAAAATCAAGCGCAAAAGAAGCCGTTGTCAGCGTTGGCGGCAGCGTGCTGATTTACGGCAAAAAAAATATAAAGGTCGGCATCCGTGACCCTTACGGCAATGCAGGCAGAAGCATTGCAACGCTCACCCTTTCGGATGCCTGCATTTCAACCTCAGGCAGCTACGAGCGATGCTTTGAAGAAAACGGCAAAAGCTATCATCACATTCTTGACCCCGAAACGGGTTATCCCGTTGAAAACGGACTTGTCAGCGTAACCGTTGTTTCGGAAAGCGGTGCACTCAGCGACGCACTTTCAACCGCCTGCTTTGTTCTCGGTCCCGAAAAAGGTGCTGCGCTTGCAAAGAAATACGGCTGCGATGCGGTTTTCATTACCGAAAGCAAACAAATTTATGCAACAGACGGCATATTCTCAAAAATTGAAATCACCGATAATTCTTATACATTGATGCCATATGAAAACTAAACTTTTAAAAAAAGGCGACATTGCGGTTATTCTTGTCATTCTCGTTGTTGCCGCCGCTTTTTGGCTATGGCAGTCACGCCAAACCGATAAACTTGAAGCGGTTATCACGGTCAACGGTGAAATCGTTGAAACAATCGACCTGTCTTCGGTTGAGAAAAAAATAACAATCGTACCCGATACTTCGCCGAAGGTTGTTATCTCCGCCGAAAACGGAGCGATTTATTTTGAAGAATCGGGCTGCAGCGACAAACTCTGCGTAAACTGCGGCAGGCTCAGCAAAAAAGGCGACACCGCCGTTTGTCTACCTGCAAAAACGGTTGTTTCCGTTAGCGGCTCCGATGTTGACGTTATGACTTACTGATATGAAAAAAAACATTGCTTTCAAAACTGCGCTCGGAGCAATCCTTTGCGCACAGGCACTGGCTCTCGGATTTCTTGAAAACCTGATTCCGCCGCTGCCGTTTCTTCCGCCGGGAGCAAAGCCCGGATTTTCAAACATCATAACCATGTTTGCTGCAGGCAGCCTCGGTCTGCCTCAGGCTCTTGCAATTACTCTTGTCAAAGGCGGCTTTGCTTTTGTAACAAGAGGTTTCACCGCAGGAATCATGAGCCTTTCGGGCGGAATTCTCTCCACCCTCGCAATGTGGCTCCTGCTTAAATTTGCAGATGATAAGCTCGGTCTTATCGGTATATCCGTTATATGTGCCCTCTGCCATAATGCAGGTCAGCTCGGCACAGCATCTTTTATAACCGGAAGCGGAGATATTATATATTACGCCCCTGCCCTTGCCGTTTTCGGCATAGCAACGGGTGCGGTAACGGGAATAATCCTCAGAGCGGTTATGCCCGTGCTTGAAAAACAGAAACAATACTTTTACAAATAAACCACAAAGGAGGAATTTCTATGGCTAAGACCCTTCCGGCAGGCGTTTTGTCTGCTATCAAAAAGGTCAGAGGCGGCGTAAAAGTGCACCATCACAAAAACACCGCTGAAACAGAGGTAGTCAGAATGCCTGCCCCTGCAAAAGTCATTATCCCCATGCAACAGCATATCGGCGCTCCCTGCGAGCCCGTTGTTAAGGTTGGCGACACGGTTGCCGTGGGCCAGCTTATCGGCGATACCGATAAATTCGTAAGCGCTCCCATCCATGCTTCAGTTTCGGGCACGGTTACTGCAATAGGCGATATAAAAATGCCCAACGGCACTCTTTCCAAGGCAGTTACCATTGAATCCGACGGAGAGATGCGCCTTTGGGAAGGCATTGAGCCTCCTCACGTTGAAACAAAAGAGGACCTTGTAAAAGCGGTTCGTGCATCGGGCCTTGTAGGTCTCGGCGGCGCAGGCTTCCCGACCCATATCAAGCTCAACTTCCCCGACGATAAAAACATCGATACCCTCGTTGTCAACGCCGCAGAATGCGAGCCCTACATAACGGTTGACTACCGTGAATGCATGGAAAACTCGTGGGATATTCTTTCGGGTGTTTTCATTCTCAAGGAAATCCTCGGCTTCAAGCAGGTTATCATCGCCGTTGAAGATAACAAGCCTGAAGCATTCAGCGTTCTCAAGAATATCGCTGACCATAAGCTTGATAAGAACGATGAAATCAAGCTCATGGTTCTTGAATCAAAATATCCTCAGGGCGCAGAAAAAATGATGGTTCAGTCTGCAACAGGCAGAAGAGTTCCTCCCGGAAAGCTTCCTGCTGATGTCGGCTGCGTTGTTATGAACGTTGCCTCTGTTGCGTTCATCGCCCGTTACCTCAAAACAGGCAAGCCGCTTGTAAGCCGTTCTCTCACGGTAGACGGTTCGGCAATCGCCCAGCCCAAAAACGTAAGAGTTCCCGTGGGCACAAGCATCAGCGAAATCATTGATTTCTGCGGCGGCTTCAGCACCGACCCCTGCAAGATTCTCACGGGCGGTCCGATGATGGGTCTTGCAATCGTCGGCACAGACCTGCCCATCCTCAAGCAGAACAATGCAATCCTTGCTTTCGCACATGACGATGCCGTTCTCAAGCCCGAGAGCGACTGCATCCGCTGCGGCAGATGCGCTGCTGCATGCCCGATGAGCCTTATGCCCACAAACATCGTCAGAGCCGCAAAAATCAAGGATGTTGATATGCTCAAAACTGTCGGCGTTAATGTCTGCATGGAATGCGGCAGCTGCGCCTATGCCTGCCCCGCAGGAAAGCCCCTCGTTCAGCATATGAGGCTGGCAAAAGCAATTCTCAGAGAGGAGGGCAAAAAATAATGGTTAACGGCAAAAAGCTGGTAGTCAGCGCATCGCCTCACCTGCGCTCAACCCAGACTACAACAAGAATCATGCTTGATGTTATCATCTCGCTTATCCCTGCCCTCATTGCGGCAATATTCATCTTCGGACCCAGAGTTATTTCGGTTACGGCAGTTTCCGTCAGCTCGGCGGTGCTTGCCGAATATGTTTCTCGCAAGGTTATGAAGCGCCACCAGACAATCGGCGATTTAAGTGCAGTTGTAACTGGTCTTATCCTTGCTCTCAACCTGCCCGTTTCAATCCCCTATTGGATTGCGGCAATCGGCAGCATCGTTGCTATTGTAGTTGTCAAGCAGTTCTTCGGCGGCATCGGTCAGAACTTTGCAAACCCCGCCATCACAGCCCGAATCGTTCTTCTTCTTTCGTTCGGCGCACAAATGGGCAACTGGGTAACTCCCCTTTCATGGAAAGAAACCGTTACAACCTCGGCAACTCCCCTTGCAGTCGGTTACGGTGCAGAAGGTGCTCCCTCGCTGCTTGATATGTTCCTCGGTCTCAGAGGCGGCTGTCTCGGCGAAACCTGCGCCGTTGCTCTCATCATCGGCGGAATCTATCTTATTGCAAGAAAAGTTATTTCACCCGCAATTCCCCTCACATATATCGGCACTGTTGCTCTTATAATGCTTATTGCAGGCAAAGGTGACCTCGGATTTGTTGCATTCCAGGTTATGGGCGGCGGTCTGCTGCTCGGCGCATTCTTCATGGCAACCGACTATTCGACCTGCCCCATCAAGGTAAGAGGCAAGATAATCTTCGGCATCGGCTGCGGAATTCTCACCTCTCTCATCCGCCTTTTCGCTTCAATGACGGAAGCTGTTTCGTTCGCAATTCTCATTATGAATCTTCTCGTTCCGTTCATTGACAGAGCAACAATCCCCAAGCCCTTCGGCACACCCAAAAAAGAGAAAAAAACAAAGGAGGCGGCTGAAAAATGAAAAAAATCAAAGAATACGCCGCTCCAACAATAGTTCTTTTTGTTATCTGCATCGTTGCAGCTTTTCTTCTCGCAGTAACAAACACAGTTACCGCTCCCAAAATTGCAGAGGTTGAGGATGATAACGAAGCCAAATCAAGACAAATTGTTTTTGCCGAGGCTGCAGCTTTCGGCAAAGAATCCACAAATGACGGCATAAAGCTTGTTCCCGCTCTTGATAAAGACGGCAAAACAATCGGCTACGTTGTTGTTACCGTTCAGAAAGGCTACGGCGGCGACATTTCCGTTATGACGGGCGTTGACCTTGACGGCAAGGTTACGGGCGTCAACATTCTTTCAATGAGCGAAACGGCAGGTCTCGGTGCCAATGCTTCAAAAGAAAGCTTCCTTAAACAGTTTGTTGATAAAATAGCAGGCATTGTTGTTACAAAGAATGCTCCTGCCGAAAACGAAATAAAAGCCCTCACGGGCGCAACCATAACATCAAAAGCCGTAACCGAAGCGGTCAATGCGGCAATCGAAGCAGCAGGAGGTGAGAACATTGGCTGAAAAGAAATCGCTCCGAAAAGAATTTACCAAAGGTCTTATAAGCGAAAATCCTGTTATGCGCCTTGTTCTCGGCACCTGCCCCACCCTCGCGGTAACAACAAGCATTGTTAATGCATTGGGCATGGGCGTTTCAGCAATGATAGTTCTCATTTGCTCAAATATCGTTATTTCAGCTTTGAGAAAAATCATCCCCTCAAAAGTCAGAATCCCTGCATATATCGTTATTATTGCATCATTCGTTACAATTGTTCAGATGATTGTCAAGGCATTTGTTCCTGCTCTTGATAAATCACTCGGCGTTTTTCTTCCGCTTATCGTTGTTAACTGCATTATTCTCGGCAGAGCGGAAGCATTTGCCGGCAAAAACTCCGTTCTCGCTTCAGCAGTTGACGGTCTGGGCATGGGCGTTGGCTTTACAATTGCTCTTTGCTGCATGGGTGCAATCAGAGAAATCATCGGCGCAGGCACAATTTTTGCAGGCGCAGAAAGCCTTCTCTCCCTTGCAGGAATCACAGGCTTTGACGGCTTTACGCTCATCGGCGAAAACAGCGCAATCAGCCCGATGACAATTTTTATTCTCGCTCCCGGCGGTTTCTTCACCTTCGGCGTTCTTATGGCTTGCGCCAACAAGCTTGCTGAAAGAAAAGGCAAGCCCAAGGCAGAGCTCGGCGGCTGCTCCGCCTGCCCGATGGCTAAAAACTGCGCTCTTATCGCCAAAGGCGAAGATTGCAAAGAAAAGGAGGATGCAAAAGCATGAGTTATCTTTCAATTCTTCTTACAGCCATCCTTACCGCAAACTTCGTTTTAAGCAAGTTCCTCGGCATCTGCCCCTTCCTCGGCGTTTCCAAAAAGCTTAACACAGCTATGGGCATGTCGGCAGCGGTTATCTTTGTTATGGCTCTTTCAACCGCAGTTTGCTACCCCATCAACAATTACATTCTCATCCCCAAAGATCTCGAATACCTCCAGACGATTGTCTGCATCCTTGTTATCGCAGCTCTCGTTCAGCTTGTTGAGATTATCCTCAAAAAATTCATGCCTCCGCTTTATAATGCACTCGGCATTTATCTGCCCCTTATCACAACCAACTGCGCAGTTCTCGGCGTTGTTCTTCTTAACTTCACAGAAGGCTACACCTATCTTGAGTCCATCGTCAACAGCGTTGGCGCAGGCCTCGGCTTCATGCTCGCAATGGTTATTTTCTCGGGCGTTCGTTCAAGACTTGAAAGCTGCGATGTTCCCAAGTTCCTTCAAGGTCTTCCCATTGTTCTTATTGCAGCTTCAATTGTTTCTCTTTCCTTCATGGGCTTCACAGGTCTTGTTGAAGGATTACTCGGTCAAGGAGGTTAAGCTGAAATGAATCCTGTTTTATTTGCAGTAATCCTTCTGGGCGCTATCGGTCTGATAGCTGCCGTAGGTCTTACCGTTGCATCAAAAGTTTTCGCCGTTCCCGTTGACGAAAAAGCAGAGGCTATCAGAGAATGCCTGCCCGGCGCGAACTGCGGCGCATGCGGCTTCTCGGGCTGCGACGGCTATGCCGCCGCCCTCTCAAAAGGTGAAACAACCGATACTGCTCTCTGCGCACCCGGCGGCAACGATGTATCAAAAGCAATCGGCGAGCTGACAGGTCTTGCAGCAGGCAACGTCAAGCCCTCGGCTGCGGTTGTTCTGTGTCAGGGTCACAATGTCAATGCAGCAACAAAGCTTGAATATCAAGGCGTTCAGAGCTGCAGAATGGCTGCCCAGATTTTCGGCGGTCCCAAGGAATGCATCTACGGCTGCCTCGGTTACGGCGACTGCGCAGAGGCATGCCCCTATGATGCAATCAGCATTTGCGACGGCGTTGCAAGAATCAATCCTCATATCTGCAGAGCCTGCAAGATGTGTGTTAAAACCTGCCCCAACGGTCTTATTGAAATGATGCCCCTTGAAGAAATCAAAGCTGCCGTTCTTTGCAAAAACCACGATAAGGGTGCAATCACCCGCAAGGAATGCACGGCAGGCTGCATAGGATGTATGAAATGCGTCAAGGCTTGCGAATCCGAAGCAATCAGCATTGACCGCTTCTGCGCAAAGGTTGATTATGAAAAATGTACGGGCTGCGGCAAATGCCATGAGGTTTGCCCCGTCGGCTCAATTGACCTAATCGACCTTGCGCTCAAAGCATAAGAAGGAGAAGTTAAAATGGCAAAATATCTTATAGTTAACGCAGATGATTACGGCATGTGCAAAGCTGCAAACGCAGCGGTTGCAGAGCTTTTTGAAGGCGGTTTTCTTAAATCCGCAACAGTTATGATTCCTTGCCCTGCAGCAGAGGAAGCCGTTAAATTTTCTATTGACCATCCCGAATATCCCATCGGTGTTCATCTTACAATGACAAGCGAATGGGGCAAATACCGCTGGAAGCCTCTCACAAACGGCAAAACCCTTCTCGACGAGGAAGGCTATATGTGGCACGAAAGCGACCAGGTTGAAAAGAATGCTTCCTATGCTGACCTTGAAGCTGAAATCAGGGCACAGCTTGATCGTGCTCACAGCATGGGAATGAAGCCCTCTCATGTTGATAACCACATGGGCTCGCTCTACGGTCACTACACGGGCAGACTCGGTCTTGCAAAACTGACTCTCCGCATCTGCGGCGAATACGGCTATGCATACCGCCTTTATACAAAGCATGATAAGCGCATTTGCCCCAACGGCACACCCTATTTCCTTTACAGCGCAGTAACGCTTCTTTCAAAGAAGTGGGGCAAAAAATATAATGTTGTTATTCCCGATTATCTTCTTTTCCCCGATTGGAATGACGATATGCGCGAAAGCTATGAAACCTACAGAGAAATGATTCTCAAAATCTGGACCGATCTTCCCGACGGTGTAACTGAAACCTTTATTCATCCCTCAATTGAAACAGATGAACTTAAGGGCATCACCGCCAGATGGCAGGACAGAGTTTGGGAGTATCAGCTTATGAAAGACCCCTACACGCATCAGTATCTCAAGGACCACGGCATCGAGCTTATCAGCTATCGTGAACTTAATAAAATGAAAGGCGGCATCGTTCGCTGAGAAAAAGAGCAGTTTTACCGTTTGGTAAAACTGCTCTTTTAATTCACAAGGGGTTCATTCCGTCTTAAAAAATATCATACATCAAATGAGAATGCTGATTTGTGAACACAAAACGGTACAAATGCATTTTTCTCTATCGTCTGAACCTTTTCAATATTTTTGTCAACAGCAATCAGAATAATTTCGGATGACATCACCGTTGCGCCCAAGCATCCGTCACGCACAATGCTGTAATTGACAATAACCTTTTCATCTGTCACAGCAACCGACTCCACAAACACCTTACAAGCCAGATTCGGGATTGTAACGGGAATCACAACAAGATTGAAATTTTCAAAAAAGTCCTCGCCGATTTCATCAAGACTTTCTGTATCAAGATGCTCTTTTGCTGTTTCGTAGTCAGCAAAAACCGCTGCATCATCAATACCTCGGCAAGAAATTTTTTCCGGAATCCAAACCCTGTCACTTCTCGGGTCAATGAATTCCCTTCCTCCGAAAAGCGCAGGTAACATTCCTGAAAGCATCATAACAACAGACATCAGACCTGCAAAAATTTTTGACACGATAATTGCCATTTCTTTTTTCCTCCCTGTTTAAACAATATTCTTATAATCGCTTATCCGCAGGATAAACCCGATTACAACTGAATAATAGCACAAAAACTTCGTTATGTCAACATTATAACTAAATGTTTAGTTATTGCTGTCTGTAAATATTTAGTCATAGCTATCACAATATAATATGAGGTGAAAGTTATGAGTGTTGATTTTAAATTGCTCGGTTCCCGTATAAAGCAAACAAGAAAAAATTTCGGAAAAACTCAGGAATGGTTGGCAGAGCAGCTTGACGTTTCCGTAGGGTATATCAGCCAGATTGAGCGCGGCATAACCAAAGTTAACATTGAAACTCTTGGCGAAATATGCACCGTATTAAACGGCGATATGGCTTATCTTGTTTCAGGCATTGCTAAGAATCAATCAGGTTATCTCCGTGATGAAATATCGGAAAAGTTTGAATCTCTTACAGAGAGAGATAAAAAGTTAGTTGTTTCTCTTATTGATTCAATGCTTAAAAACTGAAAAAACTCCGAGGCATCAAACCTCGGAGTTTTTCAATTTATCCAGATATTCTTTATCTTTTTTTGTAAGCTCTGCTTTTTCGAGCATATCGGGTCGGCGCTCAAGAGTGCGTTTGAGGCTCTGCTCCCTCTGCCACTTCTGAATGTTGGCATGGTGACCCGAAATCAGCACCTCGGGCACCTTCTCGCCGTGCCATTCAAAAGGTCTTGTATACTGCGGATGCTCCAGCAAACCCGAATAATGGCTCTCCAGAGTGAACGCATCTTCGTTTGCAAGCACACCAGGAAGCATTCTCGAAATGCTGTCCGCAACAATCAGTGCAGGCAATTCACCGCCCGTCAGCACATAGTCGCCGACAGAAATTTCTTCGTCAACAATTTCATCGATAACCCGCTGGTCAATACCCTCATAATGACCGCAAAGAAGAGCCACGTTTTCGAGCTGCGCAAGCTCCTTGACTCTTTCCTGCGTGAGAGTTTTGCCCTGCGGCGACATATAGATGAGGTGCGGTTTTGCGCCGATTTCATCGCATAAGGCTTTGAAGCAATCGTAAATGGGCTGGGTCTGCATTATCATACCCGCACCGCCGCCGTAAGGCGCATCGTCAACCCTGTTATGCTTATCAAGAGTATAATCCCTTATGTTTATGCAATTGATTTCAACGCAGCCGTTTTCTCTCGCTCTGCCGATGATGCTTTCGCTCAACACGCTCATGCACATTTCAGGGAAAAGGGTTAAAATATCAATCCTCATCGTCAAATATACCTTTCAGCGGTCTGATAACAACTCTGTCTGCCGCAACATCGGTTTCAATAACAACATCGGGAATGGCAGGGATAAGATATTCCTTGCCGTTTTTTGTTATGTGCCAAACATCATTGGCGCCCGTCTGGCTTACATCGGTAAGCTCACCATAACAAATCTCATTGTTATCTGCATCAAAAACCTTACAGCCGATAAGCTCTGCGATAAAATATTTGTTTTTGGGCAGCTTTGCATCGCTGCGCTTCATATAAAGCACCTTGCCGCGAAGCTTCTGCGCCGCCTCAACAGTTTCAACCCCGTTAATTCTGAGCAAAACAATGTTGCCGTGCGGTCTTGCAGATTTAATCTGCACCGCACAGCCTTCATTGCTGCCAAAATATAAGGTTTTAAATTTAGCCATATAATCGGGAGAGTCGCACCAGGGATTGACGCGCAATTCGCCTCTCACGCCGTGAGTGCCGACTATCTCACCGATTTCAAGAAATTCCTTAATCAATTTCGACTGTTACCCTTGCATCCTGACGGGTTGCGGCTGCACGCATAACTGTGCGGATAGCCTTTGCAATCCTGCCCTGTTTGCCTATAACTCTGCCCATGTCGTTTTCGCTGACATGAAGGTGATAAACAACGCTTCCGTCTTCAGCGGGTTCGTCCACGGTAACGGTTACTGCCTCGGGCTCTTCAACAAGACCCTTGGCAATGCTTACAAGTAAATCCTTCATAAGTTACCTCGCAAAAACCGTTGATTAAAGAACGCCTTCTTTTTTAAGAAGAGCCTTAACGGTATCTGTGGGCTGTGCGCCGTTAGCGATCCACTGCTTTGCCTTATCAGCATCAACCTTAACCTCTGAGGGAGTTGTTGTGGGGTTGTAAGTGCCGATTTCTTCGATGAATCTGCCGTCACGGGGATATCTTGAATCCGCAACAACGATACGATAGAAAGGTGCCTTCTTTGCGCCCATACGGCGAAGTCTGATTTTTACTGCCATTTTGATTTCCTCCAAAATATATAAATTATAATTATTTATAATGTAAAGTCCCGATTTGCGGACTTGTTACATTCCTAACTGTGACGGGTCAAAACCCTTGGGAAGGCGGAAATTCTGCTTTCTTCTGCGCTTGCCGCCTCGTTTGCCGCCCATCTGCTTGAACATTTTCTGCATCTGTCTGAACTGGCTGAGCAGCCTGTTGACATCCTCAATGCTCTGACCGCAGCCGAGAGCGATTCTCTTTTTGCGGGAGGGATTGATGATATCGGGGTTGCGACGCTCTTTTTCGGTCATTGAAAGTATGATTGCACGCATTCTGTCAAACTTGCGCTCATCGATTTCAATATCCTTTGCCTTGTTGCCGATGCCGGGGATAAGAGCGAGAGTATCCTGAAGCGAACCCATTTTACGAATCTGGTCAAACTGGTCCATCAGGTCGTTAAGGTCGAATTTATTCTGAAGAAGCTTCTTTTCAAGCTCCTCGGCCTTCTTTTCGTCAATAGCCATTTCAGCCTTCTCGATAAGCGAAAGAACGTCGCCCATGCCGAGAATTCTGGATGCCATTCTGTCGGGATGGAAAACATCAAGGTTTTCGAGCTTTTCGCCCATACCGACAAATTTGATGGGCTTGCCCGTTACGGCTCTTGCTGAAAGAGCTGCACCGCCTCGGGTGTCACCGTCCATCTTGGTAAGGATAAGACCGTCGATGCCGAGCGCACCGTCAAACGATGTTGCAACATTAACGGCGTCCTGACCTGTCATTGCGTCAACAACGAGCAGAATTTCATGGGGCTTAACCTCCGCCTTAACGGATTTGAGCTCGTTCATGAGTTCTTCATCAACATGAAGACGGCCTGCCGTATCGAGAATAACATAGTCATGACCGTGGTCTTTGGCGAAGCTGACAGCATCCCTTGCGATTCTGACGGGGTCTGTCTGACCCATTTCAAAAACAGGAACATCAACCTGCTCGCCGACAACCTGAAGCTGCTTGATAGCAGCGGGTCTGTAAATATCGCAGGCAACAAGCAGAGGCCTGTGATTTTCTTTTTTAAGCTTTAATGCAAGCTTTGCGCAATGAGTTGTTTTACCTGAGCCCTGCAAACCGCACATAAGAATAATTGTTGGCGGATGATTTGCATAGGCAAGACGGCTGTTTGTTCCGCCCATAAGAGCGATGAGCTCTTCGCGAACTATTTTGATAACCATCTGCGAGGGAGTAAGGCTTTCCATAACCTTTTCGCCGATGGCTTTTTCGGTTACCGTGTTGGTGAAGTCCTTGGCAACCTTATAGTTAACGTCAGCCTCAAGCAGAGCCATGCGAACCTCACGCATTGCGCTGCGAACATCCGCTTCGTTAAGACTGCCCTTGCTTCTGAGATTTTTAAACGCAGATTCGAGTCTCTCTGAAAGACCTTCAAATGCCAAAACTTTCACCTCTTATCATACTTATTTATATATGTATCGGAAATATCAGCTTTCGAGCATCGTCATAGCCGCGGCTTTGATGCGAACGCTGAAATCGTTGATTTCTTTTGAAAGGCTGTGGCGCAGGTTATATTCGGCAATCTGATTTGAAACCTCAATAATCTCATCAAGACCTGCCTTTATTTCCTCATAGCGCTTTGCCATGCCCAAACGGGATTCCATATCCTGAAGCTGAGTTTCCGCCCTCTTGATGGCATCTCTGACACCCTGACGGGTGATTCCTTCATTCTCGGCTATTTCGGAGAGAGAGAGGTCATCATTATAATAATATTCCAAAAAATCACGCTGCTTTGCCGTGAGCATTTCACCGTAGAAATCGATGAGCACAGCCATTTCATAATTCTTTGCCAAATCTGACCCTCCTTTCTCTGAATTTATGCCGAAAACGGCGGTGTTTGCCTGAAAAAGAGCAAAAATCAAGACGGTTGTTATTTTCATCCCGAAAAGGTCAGAAAAAACAGCCGACCTGTAAAGTATCTTCGCTTTACAGGTCAGTATTATACTAAAAATATATGCGCTTGTCAAGTGTATTTTTTGACGTTATGAGGGGCGGTTTTCCACACTTTTCTCACATTTTTGACATAAAAACCGTGGAAATTCCATACCTTGTGGAATTTTGCACCGTTTGACACAAGATATATCCACTTTTCCACATATTCGGGTGTGGAAAACTTTTTTACACGCTCTCGGTGTTCCGCGTTTGTAAAGGGCATAAACTTTACAATCTGTATAATTCCGCCTTGTCCGATGCCGATTTTTAACCGAAAATGCGTTATTTTGTGTCTTATTTCAGGGTAACAATTGTTACACCGTCCTCACCCTCGCCGTAAACACCAAGCCTGCTTGTCTTAACAAAAGGCGATGCCTTGAGATACCTCGTAACGGCGCTTCGCAGCGCACCCGTGCCCTTGCCGTGCACAACTGTGAATTCGTTAAGACCCGTGCGCAAACCCTGGTCAATAAAGCGGTCAAGCTCAATGAGGCATTCGTCAACCGTCATGCCTCTCAAATCGAGCCTTGTCGACGCTGCCATATTCAGGCGGCTTTCACCGTGAAGCTTCGGAGTTGACTTAAGCTCTTTCTTTTTGGGCGCATTCTCACAAAGGCGGAGATTGGAAACCTTGACTCTGGTTTTGATTGAGCCTGCCTGCACCTCAACATTGCCGTTTTTATCGGCAGGCGAAAGCACCTTTGCGGTTTTTCCGATATCGCGGATTATAACCGTATCGCCCGAAACGAGCGCTCTGGGAAGCACATAATTCTCATCATCGTCATCAATGCCGATAACGGGGTCAGCGGCGGAATCAATGGCATCAACGCCTTTTTTAACCATTGCCTTTGCGCGCCTTGCAAGCTCTGCGGCATCCTTGGTTTTCTGCTGCTCTTTTTTGAGCTTTTCAAGCTCCTGCAAAAGCGAATAAGCCTCTCGCTTTGCCGCCTCAACAACTCTGAGTGCCTGCGAGCGAGCCTTTTCCATTTCCTGCTCACGCAGCTTTGAAACATCCTCTTTAAGCTTTTCGGCTTCCGCCTTTTCTTTTGCCGCTTTATCGGAAAGAGCTCTCGCTCTGTCAAACTCGCTTTCCATTTTGATTCTTGTTTCCTCAAGGTGGTCAACAACATTTTCAAATTCCTTGTTTTCAACCGAAACAAGCTCCTGCGCTCTTTCGATAACCGATTTATCAAGACCGAGCCTTTCGCTGATTGCGAGCGCATTAGATTTGCCGGGCACGCCTATAAGCAAACGGTATGTGGGGCGAAGAGTTGCAACATCAAATTCGCAGCAGCCGTTTTCAACTCTCGGAGTTTCAAGTGCATAAGCCTTAAGCTCCGCATAGTGAGTTGTGGCAGCGATTTTTGCGCCTTTTTCGTGAAGCGCTTCAAGCACAGCCATTGCAAGCGCCGCACCCTCAACGGGGTCTGTGCCTGCACCGAGCTCATCGATAAGCACAAGGCTGCCCTCGCCTGCTTTATTGATTATACTGATTATATTTGTCATGTGAGCAGAGAAGGTTGAAAGCGACTGCTCAATGGACTGCTCATCGCCGATATCGGAAAGAATCTCCGTGAAAACGGAAATCTCGCTTCTGTCGCCTGCAGGAATCATCAGACCGCACATTGCCATCATCGAAAGCAGACCTATGGTTTTGATTGAAACTGTTTTACCGCCCGTATTCGGACCCGTTATAACAAGCGTATCAAAATCCTTGCCGAGCATTATATCAACGGGCACAACCTTTTTGGGGTCAATGAGCGGATGCCTTGCCATGCGCAGGTTAACTATGCCCTTATCGTTGAGAATGGGCGGACAGCCCTTTATGCTGTAAGCATACTGCGCCTTTGCAAAGATGAGGTTAAGCTCAAGGGCGCACTCATAGCTGTTTTTTATACTCTGAGCAAAATCGCCCGCAGATGCCGAAAGCTCAAACAAAATGCGCTCGATTTCTTCTCTTTCTTTAGATTGAAGCACACGGATTTCGTTATTCGCCTCAACAACTGCCATAGGCTCAACAAAAACCGTTGCACCGCTTGACGAGGTATCGTGCACAAGACCCGGCACCTCGCTGCGATATTCATTTTTAACAGGAACAACATATCTGCCGTTTCGCTGGGTGATGATGTTTTCCTGCAGATATTTTGAATGGGTCTGGGAGCGTGTAAATTTTTCAAGCTGTTCCCTGACCTTGGATTCCTGAACCCTGATTTTTCTTCTTATATCCGCAAGGGTCGGCGAAGCGTTATCCGAAATCTCTTCCTCTGAAATGATTGCATTGAAAATTGCGGATTCCAGAAATCTGTTGGGGCTGAGCGCATTGAACAGAGGATCAAGCACACTCTGCACGCCTGCGTTTGACGCCCTCCATTGGGAAAGCGTACGTATAACCCTGAGCACGCCGCCGATATCAAGCAGCTCCTTTGTGTTAAGAACGCTGCCTGCATTGGCTCTGCTGAGGGCATTATTTACATTTTTCAGGCCGCCGAATGACGGACCGCCGAAACGGGCAAGCAGCATATGGGCATCCGATGTCTGGCTAAGCAACGCCCTTGCAAGCTCAAGATTCGTTTCGGGTTTAAGGTGAAGCGCATTGAATTTTGCATCATCGCAGCTTGTAAACTGAGCAAGCCTTTCGAGAACCTTATCAAATTCAAGCGACTTCGCATGTTTCTCAAAATAATCCATTATTATTCCTCATCGGTATCTTCTGTGGTATTCTCTTCGGTAACGCCCTCTTCAACTTCGGTTGTGTCACCTTCTGTTGTATTTTCAGATGTTGTTACCTCCTGAATAACCGTCACTATTTCGGTTACAGCCTCGCCCTCATCGTCCGTTACCTCTTCGCCGTCCTCATCCGTAACGGGCACTGCAGAGGTGAGGATTTCGGTTGCGGGCTGCTCGGGTACAGTAACGGTTTCGGAAACGGTTTCGATTTCGGGAGCTCTTGTTGCGGGAGCGCTGCCGATAACCTCCTGACCGTCAACCGCCTGAATTGAAGCAATATACATGCCTCCGCTTCTTTCACGAAGCGTTATTTTCATGTATTTATCGGGTTCGGGTGCTTCGTAGCCCTCATCGGCAGCCTGCGCCCAGGCTTTGTTGCCGATATAGCCCACAGAAAGAATAACCGAGCTTCCTTTTTCTTCAATTTCGTAAACCTTGGGGGTATATGCCGATTCAACACCCGTGACGGGCAGAATGTAGCTTTTGAGCGCCGCATCATAGGTTATATCGTATGCGCTCATATCAATTGATGCGTGCATTGCGGCAATATCGATTTCGTTGCCGAAAAGGCTGACAAAATATTTTTCGATATCCTCCTGCGGAACAATAATGCCGAAAATCTCACCCTCGGAATAGGGATATTTTTCGGTGCCGTCCTCGCTCATGAGGAGCGCCCATACCGCGCTGTTAAGAAGCTGCGAAACATCTGCCTGCTTCAAATCGTCAAACGGGTCGGGGTCAAACATAACAACAGGCTCAAGCATCTGCTCATATTTAAGCTTATCCGCCGTGTTATCCGTCATTTTTTTAATTGAATCGGCTGCAAACCTGACGGTTGAAACAGCTCCGATAACAGCAAGAATCAAAACGATTATGCCTATCGGAAAAGCAAGCTTGCTTTTGCCGTTCTTTTTGGTTTTTTCTTTCATTCAGATTCCTCCGATGTTTTTTACGCCCATGGATCCTCTTCTGCAGGCACACGAATATCCGAAAGACATTGGATTTCAACCAGAAACCACTGTCCTGTTGAAGGTTTTCTGCGCAGCTTCATCGGTCTGGGATTATCCGCACCGCCGCTTCTGACATAAAGAGTTGCCCAGTCAGGATTGTCAAAAGAATATGGATTTTCAATAACGGTAATCTTGTAAGGCACATCGGGCTTGTAGCTGTTCTGCGGAGTTGCGCCCTCAAAATATGAGCGTGCCTTGTAGCCCTCCGAACCGAGATGCTCTTTGATAAACTGCTTTTCAAAACCGCTTACCTCTCCGGGACCTTTAAGAAAATCAAGCATTTCAATTGTTGTATCAGGATTGTGCTCATAGTTACACAATGCGGCAAGGGTAAGCGCCGTTGTTTTGAAAGCTGAATCAAGGCTCGCTTCGGGTAATGCCTGAAGCTCGGCAACATTTGTCGGAAGTGCAGTAAAAGTAAATGTTTCGGTGCGGTTTACACCCTTACCCGAAGACTGTGCCACACTGTTTACCGCCTTGCTTACGCCCTGCGAAACCTCTCTTTTTAACGCAGACTCTGCTTGTCTTTTTAAAGAATCAAAAAATCCCATTAACATTGCCTCCTCATTAAATTAATAAAATAATCTGAGCAGGTGCATAATGCAGCCTGAACATTATTCGCTTAATAATTATCTTATCTGACCTGCACCGCTGATAACATATTTTTCGCTCACCATATGCGCAACGCCGAGCGGACCTCTTGCGTGGAGCTTCTGCGTTGAAATTCCGATTTCTGCACCGAAGCCGAATTCGCCGCCGTCGGTAAACCTTGTTGAAGCGTTAACATAAACAGCTGCAGCATCAACCTCATTCTTGAATTTTTCAGCCATAAGGTAATTGTTTGTAACAATCGCCTCGCTGTGACCTGTTCCGTAGCGCGAAATATGTTCAACGGCTTCGTCGATATCCTTAACGATTTTAACGCTGATTTTATAATCGAGATATTCCTTTGCCCAGTCATCCTGAGTTGCAGGGATTGCATAGGGCAGTATTTCGCAAACCGCCTCATCGCCCCTGATTTCAACGCCGCAAGCCTTAAGCTTTTCTCCTATTGAAATAAGCGCAACCTCGGCAATATCTGCATGAACAAGCAGGCTTTCGCACGCATTGCAGACCGAAACTCTTGATGCCTTTGCGTTTGCAACAATTTCAGCCGCCATATCGATATCAGCATCGGAATCAACATAAACATGGCAGTTGCCGACACCTGTTTCGATAACGGGCACGGTTGCATTTTCAACAACCGAGCGGATAAGACCCGCGCCGCCTCTGGGAATAAGCAGGTCAACATAACCGTTAAGCTTCATGAGCTCCGTTGCAGCTTCTCTCGAGATATTCTCCACAAGAATAATGCAGTCTTCGGGCAGACCCGAATCGGCAACCGCTTTTCGCATGACATCGGCAATAGCTTTGTTTGAGTTAATAGCCTCCTTGCCGCCCTTGAGAATAACGGAGTTGCCTGCTTTGAGGCAGATAGCAGCCGCATCCGCGGTAACATTGGGTCTTGCCTCAAAAATAACGGCAATAACGCCGATGGGCACGGCAACCTTTTCAATTTTAAGTCCGTTGGGTCTTACTTCACCCCAGAGCACCTTACCCACGGGGCTTTCGCTTGCGGCAACCTGACGCAGACCCTGTGCCATACCGCCGATTCTTGATTCGTTAAGGCTCAGACGGTCAATGAGAGCCTTTGAAAGACCGTTTGTCTCACCTGCGGCAATATCCTTCTGATTCTCGGCAATGATGAATGCCGCTTCTTTTTCAAGCGCATCGGCAACGGCATTGAGAGCCTGACTGATGGCTGCCGAGCCTGCCTTTGCAAGAATTTTCTGCGCCTGCTTTGAACGTGCGCCTATATCTGTTAAAATACTCATTTCAAATCACCTCTTCGCTTTAAAAAGCGTTCCTGTCTGTCTGCCGTCGAGCAGCTTATAAAGCTCCTCGGGGTCAGAACCGTTCATAACAACGGTATCGATGCCTGCTTCGGTTGCAATCTGCGCCGCATGAAGCTTTGTTACCATGCCGCCTGTGCCTCTGCTTGTACCGGTGCCGCCTGCAAGAGCAAGGATTTCATCATCAATTTTGTCAACAACATGAATCAGAACGGCATTTTCATTCTCTCTCGGATTTGCGCTGAAAAGTCCGTCGATATCTGTCAGAATTATGAGCAAATCGGCATCAACGATTTTTGCAACATGAGCCGAAAGGCTGTCGTTATCGCCGAAAACAATTTCTTCAACGGCAACGCTGTCATTCTCGTTAACAACGGGAATTGCGCCGTATTCAAACAACTTCATAAAAGAGTTATGAAGATTCTTATGTCTCTCCGCATCCTCAAAGTCATCCTTCGTAACAAGAAGCTGACCCGTTATATTGCCGAATTCGCCGAAAAATTTATCATAGAGAAACATGAGCTCGCACTGACCCACAGTTGCGGCAGCCTGCCTGCCGGGTGTATCCTGCGGTCTTTCTTTCAAGCCGAGCTTGCCGACACCAACGCCGATTGCGCCCGAGGTTACAAGCGCAACCTCTCTGCCTGAATTTTTAAGGTCGCTGAGAACCCTTGCAAGCGCCGACATACGGCGGATATTTATTTTGCCCGTATCGTAAGTCAGCGTTGATGTGCCGACCTTGACAACTATGCGGTTGATTTCTTTTTTGTTTAACATGTTAAAGACTTCCTTAATTTGCTGAATTTAATATTTTTCTGTATTCCGATTCCGTTTTAACCTTGCCGACGGAGCAGAAGGATATTCTGTCTGTGTTAAGCAGCTCTGCGGAAACCGCCTTAAGCTCATCGAGCGTTACCGCTCTGATTGCCGCCGTTATTTCTTCCTCGGGAGTAACCCTGCCTTTAAGCAGCACGCCTCTGCCGTTTCTCGATGCAACCGAAGAAACGCTTTCAAGGCTCATAACAAGGCTTGCAACGGTTTGCTCCTTTGCTCTTGCCAGCTCTTTTTCGGTAACGGTTCCGGGAAATTCCGAAATTATCTTAAGCGCTTCCTTTATCGCTTTTTTCTCTGACTTTTCGCCAAGACCCATGCACACCATGAAAATTCCTGATGCCATGTGGGTTGCGTTTGCGCAGTCAACCGAATAAACAAGACCAAGCTCCTCACGGATTCGCTGAAAAAGCCTTGATGACGATGCTGAGCCGAGAATTGACGACATCAGCGTTGCGGCATGACGGCGCTCATCATTGATTGTAAGACCCGGAAAACCGATAATAAGCTGATTCTGCATGAAATCCTTTTTGACCGTTGCAACGCACGGATTATATTCCGCTTCAACTGCGCTTATGGGGAAAGCTGTGTTTTTCATCGAGCCGAAAAATTCTTTGCAGATTCTTACAGCTTCATCCTCATCAAAATTACCGCCGAGGCTGACAACCATTCTTTCGGGCACATAAAATTTCTTAAGGTGCGCTTTAAGCTTTTCCGCCGTCATCGCATTAACGGTTTCGCCGGTGCCGAGAATGTTGCTGCCGAGCATACTGCCCTGCCACGCTTTTTCATAATAATAATCAGCGCACAAATCCTCGGGACTATCCTCATACATCGCAATCTCCTCGCAAATAACGCTCTTTTCAAGCTCAACATCCTCGGGAGAAAGCCTGGGATTCACTATCATATCGCATATAATATCCAGCGCTTTCGGCATATGCTCCGTAAGAGTATGCGCATAAACGCAGGTCATTTCCTTTGCCGTATAAGCATTGATTATTCCGCCGATTTCATCCATTTCAACCGCAATATCAAGCGATGAACGTTTTTCGGAGCCCCTGAAAAGCATGTGCTCGATAAAATGCGAGGTGCCTGCGGTTTCCGGTGTTTCAAACGCCGAGCCGCTTGCAATCCATACACCCATTGAACAGGTTTTTACCCTGTCCGTTTTTTCGGTAACGATTCGCAGACCGTTATCCAATGTTATTATTTTTGTTTTATTGTCCATTGATATCATCCTGTAAATTCTCAAAAACAAGCGTTACCGTGCCGAGGGTTATGGCATCTCCCGTTTTGATATAAGCCTTTTTCTCAATTTTTTTGCCGTTAACAAGCACACCTGCCTGCGAGCGGATATCCGTTACATACCAGCCGTCCTTGGCGCAGACAACAACTGCATGAAGCCTTGAAACGGTTGCATATTTAAGAAGAATATCGCAGTTTTTGTTTCTGCCGATTGAGGTTTCACGCCTTATAAGCGGATAAACCTCTCTGTTTGCCGCATTGATAAGCTTTGCGCTGCCGAGCGAAGTCGGTCTGCGCTTTAAAAGAGCCACAAAACACAGCAGAAATATCAGAAGTGCCAGCACGGGCAACGCATATCTTGAAAATGAAAGCACGGATTCAAGCATAATCTTCCTCCTGAAATGATTATAAAACGGTCAAGGGCGATATCCTTTTCGAAACCGTTCGCCGTTCAATCTTAATTATTCGCTTATCCATACACTTATACAGATACAATCATATTATTATTTTTAAAAAAAGTCAATCTTTACAGTATAAATAATATGTTAATTTAATTAATATTTGTAGTGACTTTTTGTGAACGATGTGTTATACTAACATTAATAATAGATAACTATGCCCTCAGGAGGCAATGCCGTGTTTGAACAGATAATCAATGTTGACAGAATGGAGCAGGCGGTCAGCCTTTTCGGCTCCTTTGACGAGAATATCAAGCTGATTGAAAAGGAATTTTCCGTCGGCGTTATCAGCCGAGGCTCCGAGCTCAAGGTTACGGGCGAAGCTGATAATGTTCAGAAGGGCGTGCGTGCAATCAACGGTCTGCTCACCCTCATCAACAAAGGCGAATCCCTGAGCGACCAGAATGTTCGCTATGTTCTTTCGCTTGTTAACGACGGCAACGAGGATAAGCTTGATAAAATGGCGGCGGACTGCGTTTGCATAACCTCAAAGGGCAAGCCTGTCAAGCCCAAAACCCTCGGTCAGAAAAAATACATTGAAACCATCCGCAAAAACACCGTTACCTTCGGTATAGGTCCTGCAGGCACAGGCAAAACCTATCTTGCGGTTGCAATGGCGGTTACCGCATTCAGGGCAAAAGAAATAAACCGCATTGTTCTCACCCGCCCCGCGGTTGAGGCAGGCGAAAAGCTCGGCTTCCTGCCGGGTGACCTTCAGCAGAAGGTTGACCCCTATCTGCGCCCGCTCTATGATGCACTTTTCGATATGCTCGGTGCAGAAAATTTCCAGAAGCATCAGGAAAGAGGCGATATCGAGGTTGCTCCCCTTGCATATATGCGAGGCAGAACCCTCGATGACAGCTTCATTATTCTTGACGAAGCGCAGAACACAACCCCCGAACAGATGAAGATGTTCCTTACACGTCTCGGCTTCAACTCCAAGATGGTTGTAACCGGCGACATCACACAGATAGATTTGCCCGACGGTAAACGCTCGGGTCTTAAAGAAGCCGTAAGAATTCTCAAGAATATCGAGGATATCGGCACGGTCAGATTCAACGAAAAGGATGTTGTGCGCCACAGACTGGTGCAGGATATCATCAAGGCTTATGAAAAGCAGGAGGAGGAACGTAACAGAAAATGAGCAAAGTCAAGGTCATTATTTCAAACGAGCAGAACGAAATCCGCATTCCCACGGGTGTGAGAATGCTTGTGCGCCGCTGTTGCACAGCCGTTCTTGTTCAGGAAAACTTTGCAGATCCTGCTGAAATAAGCGTCACCTTTGTTGACGATGACGAAATCCATCGCCTTAACAAGGAATTCAGAAACATTGACCGTTCAACCGATGTTCTCTCCTTCCCTCTCGGTGAAAACGGAGTTTATGATACAAATATCGATACGGGCGCAAAGCTTCTCGGAGATATCGTAATCTCAATCCCCCATGCAATCGACCAGGCAGACAGATACGGACACTCGCTTCAGCGTGAAATCGGTTTCCTGACTGTTCATTCCATGCTCCATCTTCTCGGTTATGACCATGTTAACGGCGGCATTGAGAGTGTACGAATGCGCGAAAAAGAAGAGGCTGTTCTTACGCAGATGGGTCTTAAAAGAAATTCCAGCTACTATATGGATGATGAGAACATATGAAAAGTTTAATCAAAAGCTTCGGCTATGCTTTTAAAGGAATATTTGCCTGCATAAGCAAGGAGCGCAACCTGCGCATCCACATATGCTTTCTTGCCTATATGTTCGGTTTTCTGACCGTTCATGATTTTTTTGAGGTTTCAAAAACCCGGTTTGCAATTCTCATTGCCGTGAGCGCTCTTGTTATTTCGCTTGAGCTTGTCAACACAGGCATTGAAAGCGCCGTTGACCTTGCTGCAGACGGCAAAATTCTTCCTCTTGCAAAGCTTGCAAAGGATGCAGCGGCAGGCGCTGTTCTGATTTCTGCAATCGGTGCGGTTGCCGTGGGGCTTGTTATTCTTTATCAGCCTGAAGCTTTTTCCGCAATGTTTGAATACTATAAAAATCATATCCCCGAATTTATCCTGCTTGTTGTTTCGGTTGCTTTAAGCGTAGTTTTTGTTTTTGCAGGACCAAAGGGAATTTTCAGAAAGAAAAAATAAGGAGCTTAAAATGACTAAAACCGCTTTTGTTGCCATCGTCGGATGCCCCAATGTCGGCAAATCCTCGCTTCTTAACAGAATGCTGGGCCAGAAGGTTGCAATCGTCAGCCAGAAACCCCAGACCACAAGAACAAAAATCATGGGCGTGCTCACCCTCGGCGAAACACAGCTTGTTTTCCCCGATACCCCCGGTTATCACCGTCCGAAAACCAAGCTCGGCGAAAAAATGATTAAAGCCGTCGGCGACGGAATAACAGGCGTTGATGCCTGCCTTTTCGTTACCGAGCCTGAAGGCGAAATCCGCGAGGCAGAGCTTGAGCTTCTCAAGCGCCTCAAGGCTGAAAAGGCTCCCGTTGTGCTTGCAATCAATAAGATTGATACGGTTAAGCAGAAAGAAAAAATCATGGAAAAGATTCTTGCTTTTTCATCGGTTTATGAGTTTGAAGCCGTTGTGCCTGTAAGCGCATTAAAAGAAGAAAACATCGATGTTCTTATTGAAGAGCTAAAAAAACTCTCTTACGAATCCGTTCACTTTTTCCCCGATGACACTCTCACCGACCAGCCCGAAAGAGTGCTTGCAGGTGAAATAATCCGCGAAAAAATGCTTCTGCTTCTTGATAAGGAAGTGCCTCACGGCATCGCCGTAAGCATCGAAAAAATGCGCGAAAGACCTTCAGGCGATACTATGGACGTTGAGGCAACCATCTACTGCGAAAGAGAAACTCACAAGGGCATTATCATCGGCAAAAAAGGCGATATGCTCAAAAAGATTTCTTCAAGAGCAAGAGCGGATATGGAAAACTTTTTCCAGTGCAAAATCAATCTTCAGTGCTGGGTCAAGGTTAAAGAGGGCTGGCGCAACAGAGAAGGTCTTATCCACAATTTCGGCCTTGACTGATTTCCGTTTTCTTCCGTTTATAAACCTGATTTTACGGGTTAACTTATAAACGGGAGGCTTGATAAAAATGGATAAGTCACAGGCTTGGCGCAAATTTTCAAAATCAGGCGCAATCGGCGATTATCTTGAATTCCGCAACATTGCCGCCGCAGTCCCTTCGGAGGCTGAAATAAATGAGAATGAACACAGACGCTCTGGTGTTAAAGGTAACGGATACAGGCGAAAGTGACCGCCTTGTAACTCTTCTGACCGCCGAATACGGCGTTATCAGAGCCTTTGCAAACAGAGCAAAAAAGATAAACAGCAAAACCCACGGCGCAACGCAGTCCCTGTGCTACGGCGAATTTTCAATTTACAAGAGCAGGGACAGCTACATAATTGACGATGCAACCGCAAAAGAAGTTTTTTTCGGTCTGCGTGAAGATATTGAGAGACTTGCGCTTGCGCAGTATTTCTGCGCTCTCTCTGCAGAGCTTGTCCCCGAAATGGAGCCTGCAAGAGAAATTCTGCGAGTGATTCTGAATTCACTCCATCTGCTCGAAACAAAGCGCAGAAGCTGCGATTTTCTTAAAGCCGTAACAGAATTAAAGATGCTCTCACTTTCAGGCTTTATGCCTGATTTAACCTGCTGCCCTCACTGCAGCCAAGAGCCTTCGGGCGAAATATATTTCAACATTGCAGAGGGATGTATCTGCTGTAAAAGCAGCGGAATGGGCGGCGAAAAAATCAACGCAACGGTTTTAACCGCAATGCGCCACATCTGCTCAAGCCCCGTTGAGCGCATTTACTCCTTTGCCCTGCCTGCCGACGATGAAAAGCGGCTCATGCAGGTAAGCGAAAAATTTCTGCTTGCTGAAACGGGAAGAAATTTTAAAGCTCTGGGCTTTTACAAATCGGTAATTATAAATTAATTATAATTAAATTAAGAAAGGAAAGACAAAATGAACTCAGCATTTTTACACAAGCTGTTCGGAACAACTCCGGGCAAAGGCGTTCAGCCCAAAGAAGCTCTCGCCTACAGTATAGCCGGTTTCGGTCAGAACTTCATCTGCACCATTATCGGCTCATATATCACCGTCTTTATGACCGATGCTCTTCTCTTTGGCGCTGACGGTGTTAAGGTTGGCGGTATAAGCGGCGCAATCGCAGTTGCTATTCTTATGCTTGGCGCCAGAATCTTTGACGCTCTTAATGACCCGATTATGGGTTCTGTTGTTGACAAAACCAGAACCAAGTGGGGCAAATGCCGCCCTTATCTTAAGTGGATGGCTTTCCCTATCGGCATTATGACAATCCTCTGCTTCCTTCCCATTTTCAGCGCTGAAAGAATTTATGACGGCACACAGACAACAATCGCATTCACAACAATTGCTGCTATTTACGTTGTGTGGAGTGTTACTTACACAATTGCAGACGTTCCCTATTGGGGCCTTTCAACCTGCCTTACAAACAATACTGTAACAAGAGGTAATATTCTTACCGTTGCCCGTATGTTCTGCACCGTCGGAGCAGGTATTGTTACTGTTTTCCTTCCTGTTATTACAGGTTCTCTCACCGAAAAATTCAAGTATGCTGACACTGCTGCCGATAAAGCCCTTATCGCTGCAGATAAAGCAGACGCTATTGCAAATATGGTTGCAAATCAGGGCATTGATAAGGAAGCTGCTATCAAAACATTCGTTGGCACCGTTAAGCAGGGCATGGAAATCGCCAATGCAGAAACTCTTAAGTGGACTTATTTCATTGCTGCGGTTGTTCTTGTTGCTGCTGCTATTCCCATGTTCTTCTACGGCTTCAAAAACACAACAGAACGTTTCACATCAGATGAAAATCCCCCTTCATTCGGTCACAACCTCAAGCTTCTCTTTAAAAACAAGGAGCTTCTTCTTATCGTTCTTTCAGGCGTTCTCGGCGGCGCAAGAATGGTTTATTCCTACCCCGGCGGTCTTTATTTTGCAAAATATGTTCTTCACAACGAAGGTCTTTACGGCATAATCACTCTTCTTGTTGTTCCCGGCGGTCTTGTTGCTTCAATCCTTGTTCCCTGGATGTCCAAAAAATTTACAAAGAAATGGTCTTATATCGCAGTTCACCTGTTCGGCGGCGTTGTAATGGCTATTATGTATTTTGTAGGCTACGATGCTCCCTGGAAGATGATTATCTGCGCAATCGGACTTGTTCTTCTCGGTATTCCTCAGGGCGTTAACAACATAATTACATACGCCATGATCGGCGATACGGTTGACTACCTTGAATGGAAAACCGGCGAAAGAGGCGAAGGCATCTGCTTTGCTATGCAAACCCTCATCAACAAAATCGGTATGGCGGTCGGCGCATTCATCGGTGTTCTTTCAATGAGCATTGCCGGCATCAACGCAAGAACATATGAAGTTGCTAACCCCGATGCTCTTTGGAACGTTCTTATTATTTCGGGTGTTGTAAGTATGTTTGCCTGCGCAATCCCCATGTTCTTCTACACAATCACAGAGAAGAGACAGATTGAAATGGTTGCTGAAATCGAAAGCCGCAAAAAAGCAAACCGCTAAGAAATAATCAAAACACCAAAAAGCCCTGCCTAAGCAGGGCTTTTATCTTATCAGAAAATACAGCATCACCAAATCCGTCGCAAGCAAGGCAATGAGCTGCCATCCCTTTGAAATATTATCCAACATAACCTCTCCCTGACAAACAGATTTAATTTTTCGTATCAGAATTAAGAACTTCAATCTTTTTTCCGCACTCGAAAAAACACCTTTTTTATCAAAAACACACAATATATAGTTTTTATCCACATTATTGGGCACTATTCACAAAATTATTTTCTATTTTTATATAAAAAGTTGTTGACAAAATTCAAAATTTAGCTTATTATTATTTGCAAGAGGATTTTGAGAGGTCTTATCATGCCCAAAAAAGCAAAGCTTAACCTGACTGATGAAGAACTTGTCTGCCTTGCTGCAAGCGGCGATGATGAATCCATGGCAATGCTGATTGCCAAGGTCATGCCCGTTGCAAAAGCAAAGGCAAGCGAATACGGCGGTCCCCGCCTTTCGGCAGAGGATCTTGTCCAGGAGGGTATGCTCGGCTTTCTCGATGCAGTTAAAACCTTCAGAACAGAAAAAGAGGTTCCTTTTAAAGCATATGCAGAAGCATGCATCAATAACCGCATTGTTTCTGCCGTAAGAGCTAATTTCAACAATAAGAATGCTGCCCTTACAAATGCCGTTTCAATTGATGATGAAACAAGCAAGCTTCTTTCAGGCGATGACCCGGCAAACATAGTTTCCGCTCAATTCGGTTCAGAGCATCTCAAAAGCCTTATAAACAGCGGTCTTTCCGATTTCGAAAGGCAGGTTATTGAGCTTCGCCTTCTTGATAAAAGCTATTCTCAGATAGCTGATTCTCTTGAATGCAGCGAAAAATCGGTTGATAATGCACTTCAGAGAATCCGCAAAAAGATCCGTTCCCAAATCTAAAAGCTTCTTAGTGAAGTTTCAATATGCCCCCGTAGCTTAAAGCAGAGCGTTGTTAATCAAAGGTGGCGGTGCGATTCCGCCCAGGGCGAAAAAAATTTTTCAAGCGAGGTTAAAATCATGTACGAAGACAAAACTCTCATCTGTAAGGAATGCGGCAACGAATTCGTTTTCACAGCCGGCGAACAGGAATTCTATGCCGAAAAAGGCTTTGTAAACGAGCCCCAGCGTTGCAAGGCTTGCAGAGATGCACGCAAGAATGCAACTCGTGGCGAGCGTGAGTGGTTTGAAGCAACCTGCGATTCCTGCGGTGGAGTTGCAAAGGTTCCCTTTAAGCCGCGTGAGGACAGACCTGTTTTCTGCAGCGAATGCTTTGCAAAGAAGCAGGAAGAAGCATAATCCGAAATTAAAAATTTATGCTGATATGAAGGGTTGCCGTATGGCAGCCCTTTTAATCTTTCAACAAGCTATGGCTGTTGAGAAAGGAAGCTGAATGGCGTTTTCTTCGCTTGAAGGTGTATACAGAAGCGAAAAAACGTCAAAAAATCGAAAACATAAATTCAATCCTCCGTCTTATGGCTTTGTCAAAATCCATCTCCTCTAAAAATGAGGCTACCGTAGGTTTGTTCCATATCTTTCGTTTATGGTTCAGCGACTTTATCGACAGTCAAAACGGCGGTACGCTGTTGCGTACCACCGTTATTTTTTAACTATTGATAATCCTCTTGGGTAACATCTTCTTCAGAGTTCTGCTCATCGTATTCCGTGGTTTCTTCCTCTGAGCCCTCATAATCGTTCGTTTCTTCTTCATCGGAATATTCTGTTTCGTCTTCTCTTCCGCCGTTCGGATTAAAAATATCTCCGATTCCTATGCTGTAGCTTGGAAACTCAATAGTCGGAATCGTATAATCCGAAATAATGCCTTGCCATCTGTCAGTTGTTTCCTCGTCCTCATCTTCCTCTTCCTCATAATAATTATCGGATTCGGTCCTGTTTGTGCCGAGCGCAAGGTCAATTGCCGAAACATGATTATTCTCATCAATTGTTATATTGGTCTGACCGTAAAGCGAAAGCTGAATTTCCCTTGCCGCCTTAACATAGTCAACAATCCACACATCAAGATAGCCGGTGTAGGTTCTGTAGCCCGTGAAACCCATTCTGGTTTCTTCTGACGGCGCAACCTGACTGACTACCTCAAAGCCAAGCCAGCCTTCGGTTACCGCTTTTGTTGCAAGCGACAGAATCTCGCTTTCCTTGTAATTCGTTGTCACATAGGGCAGGAATTTATCGATTGCATTATTAATATCTGTCAGTGAAGAATCCCTTATGCTGTCAATAAACGCAGTTATAAGCCTTCTCTGACGCTCCGTTCTTTCGGGCTCGCCGTCGAGCTTTCTTATTCTTGCAAAAACAAGTGCATGCTGACCGTCAAGATTAACGCTCGGACCGCTCTCAAAGCCTTTCATTTTGGTTGTGCGGTTCATATATTTTGCTTCCGCATCGGTAACCATAACGTTAATGCCGCCCAATTCGTCAACCGCTTTTATGAATGACTGATAGTTGATGGTTACAAAATGGTCGATTTTAATTTTATAGTTATCCGAAATAACCTCCATCAGCTTTGCAGCTCCGCCCCACGAATAGGAGTGGTTGGTTTTATCATAACGGTCCTGTCCTTCGATATTCATATAAGTATATGAATCTCTGAGGAACGATGTGAGAATAATCTTTTTTGTTTTCTTGTTTATTGTAACAAGAATTGTTGAATCCGAACGGCTTGAGTTATCTTCGTTATCTTCTCCGATAAGAAGAACATTGATAACATTCTTGCTGTAAAGCTTGTCGCCGCCGTTTGTTGCCCAACCCTTAATCAGTTCTTTAACGGATTCTGCATTTTCGATATCACTTATCTGATTAAAGTTAAGATTCTCTTCTTCATAGATGAATGTTGCATCGGGGTCACCGCCAACACCGTCACTATAATTAAGTTTATTGAATTTTGAACGGATAAAGAATGCCAATACACCTGAAACAACAAGAACAAGGCACAGCATCACGCAAAGAATTGCAATAACAACCTCTTTGGTTTTACGGCTCGGGGTTGAAACAACAATTTCACTGTTTTTGCTGCCCTTTTTCTTAGATTTCTTCGGCGGTTTACTATAGCTCGAGATATCCTCATATCCATCTGATTTTTTTGGTTTTTTGCTCAAAAGTATCACCTGAAAAACACAATTTACGTCTTAAATTAGAACTTCATATTATTATAACATGAATTTATTAAAAAATTAACACTTTTGGAAAACTTTGTTTTAATTTTTTATGAACATGACATTATCCGACTGAATTTTCTCTGAGATATGCGGTGCTTACCCAGCCTTCAAATCCGTTATAATTTACTTTGGCCCAGCCTTTAATCGCCTGAGTTACATTGAGAACTGTTTTATCGGGAATTTCGGCAAGAATATCGCTTGAAGTAGAAGAATCGGAACGAAGATTGAGTCCGCCGCCGTTTTGGGTTGTAACAACATATTCACCCGCAGGAATAGGTTCAACAGCATGGACCGCCTGTTCAACAGTACAGCTGAAATATACTTCTCCGTCATCAAGCTCCTGGCAATACTGCTCATACATTTCGCTGACCGTAACAAGCTTATATCCTTCTGCAACAAGCTTCGGAATAAGGATTTCACTCATATCAGCCGTAAAATCATAGATATCATGCATAAGAATAATGTCGCCGTTCTTGACGTTTGACATAACATGGTCGATGATATCATCCATTTCTTTCTGGCGTTGTGATTCACTTCTGGGTTTGCTTGCAATATCTTTATGACGCCAGTCATTTGTATCAATTGACCACTGAATCAGAGGCATGCCGACCGAATCGGTTACGCCTTTATACTTTCCGCCCGGAGCACGCAGAAGCTCAACCTCATAATCGAATCTGGATTTCATCTCATCATTAACCGATTCAATCTGATTTGTACGCTGTGAGTCACTGATTTCGTTAAGATACTTATGGTCATTAGTATGGTTGGCGATTTCGCAGCCCATATCAATGGCGCGCTTAATTGTTTCTTCACCACTGTCAATCCTGTTGCCGACAATAAAAAATGTTGCAACAGAATTATTCTTCTCGAGTGCGGAAAGGATTCTGTTTGTTGTTGACGGATTGGGTCCGTCATCATAGGTAAGCGCAACAAGCTTTTCCTGTGAAGGCTTCTTTACCGGAGGGGCTTTGGTTTCCTCGTTATTATTATCATCTGCTTCATGACCGCCAACTCCGATTACCTCGTCCGAAGCGGATGTTTCATTTCTTTTTGATTCATCATTATCTTCTTTTTTATCTGAAGAGCAAGCTCCCAGAACAAACAAAGCGCAAAGAAGAAGTGATATTACGGACAGTAAAACCTTATTTCTTCGCATTTTATAACCCCCTTAAAATATAATAACCTGGTAAATTTATTATATTACTCTATACGATAACGACAATTAAAATATATTAAGATATCCTTACTTTACAAATAACAATTGATGAAAAAAGCGGAGCATCCTGAAGGATACTCCGCCGAACTATTTAATTAAATTCTTGCGCTAATTTAATCAAATAAGCGTTAGCAAAGCTAAACTTAAATTAGTTCTTCTTTGTGCAAACGAAAGCAGCAGCAGCAGCAACGGAAACAGCAGCGAAAACTGCGATGCCTACGGGAGCTGAACCTGTGTCAGGTGTTTCTGCGGGCTCTGTGGGAGCAACTGTTTCGGAAGCATAGAAGGAGAGAATCTTTGCCTTGAGAGCATCGATGAGGTCAGAGATGCCGGGGATTTCAACGCCTTCGAAGAGACCTTCGAGTTCAGCGATGAGGCCGTCAACCTTACCTGTAGCTGTGCCGTTGAGGAGATTGTCAACAAAATCAACGATCTTGATAACAACAGTTTCAACGTCAGCCCACTGTGACATACCAGCCTTAGCAAGTTCAACGATCATGTTGAGAACTTCCTTAACTGTGAGGTCGATGTAATCCTTCTCTGTAGCAGCTTCTGTGGGGCATTCGTGGTCAGCAAGAAGCTCGCCTTCAGCGAGAACTGAACCGCATTTGCCGCACTTTGCATTTTCGCCGGGGATTGTGATAACTTCTGCACCGGGAACGCTAACGTTAACGTCGATGTCGATGTTGTTGTCACCAGCAGCAACAGTTGATTCTTCTGCAGCTACTGTTGTAGCCTCTGCTGAAGGATCTACTGCGAATGCGATAGCGCTGCAGGAGAGAGCCATTACAAGAGCAAGAACAATTGCAAGTGCTTTTTTCATTTTGAACCATTCCTTTCGATTTTTATTGCAAGAGCAACAATTGTTAATTTATATTACCACACACGGGCACATATGTCAATATCTTTTCTCCTAAAAAATTAATAAATAATTAAGGAATATTATATAAAATATGAAAATGTGCACCGTTGCGGTTATATACTGTTTGATTTTTTCGGCTTATTTGAAGCAGTCATGATAGATGGTTGACCAAAGGAACCAAACATCTGCACCGCTCTGATAGTAGGAGTCGTCAACAAGCTGACTTGAAGCGTTGCCTGCGGCTCTTACGAAGCCTGTCTTTCTGAGTTCTTCAACGAAGAGGTTAGCCATTTCAGCGCTCTTGAAGGTGATTCTGCCCTTCATCTTGAGCTCTGTTCTGGGCCATGTGTATTTTGTGAGCTGACCTTTAACAAAGCCTGTGGGCCACCAATACTTGTCATAGGGTCTTGAGAAAACCTTCTTATAGTGACCGTTGTCACCTTCTGCCCAGTAGCAGTCCATGGACATATAAAGCCAGTCGGACTTATCTGCGCAGTTATAATGGTTGATATCTGTTACAGCGCCTGTGTTTGCACCTTCCTCAGCGGTATAAAGACCGATTTCGGCACCGACAAGAAGCCAGCCGTACTGACCCTTCCAGAGCTGAACCATCCAGTCCTTGCCGCCATAGTTGAAGCGGATACGAACCTGGTCAATGAACATAGCGGTAAGAGGAGCCATCTGGTCATAAACTTCGTTATATCCCGCGCTCTTCTGCCAGCAATCCTTATCGTCGGTGTAATAATAACCGTCATTGCTGTATCTGTAGCCGAGAACCTGAACGCCGTCTTCGTCGATCATATCCTGAACATTGATACCTGACTGAGTATCTTTATATGTAATATCCTCGTCCTTGCCTGCACCTGCATTGTTGTTACCTGCGGGCTTTGAAGCAACAGGCTTCGATGCGGAAGGTTTGCTTGATGAGGGCTTGTTTGTGGGGCTTACTGCATTCTGAGTTGCGTTGATAACAGTCTGAGCAACCGAGGGAGCGGTAACATTTTCACCGTCAGGCAATGTAACCGAGGGAAGCTCGTAATTGTAGGTAGGAACTTCATTCTGCGCATCCGTTGCAGTGGGGCGTTCATAATCCTTATCCGAACCCTTTGCTTCTTCCTTATTCATAAGACCGGGAAGAATAAGAGCGGCTGCGGTTGCGGCAACGATAACGATTATTACGCTGACAGCAATAATAATAATCTTCTGAGTTGATTTGTTCATCGCTTAAACCTCTTTTCCTTAAAAATAAGTCCTTAACTTTTCCTTATCTGACATCCTGCCAGATGAATATAACATCTTTGCCATGGATTTTATATGTATCTTTAACAGTAGGATTAAAGGTTGCAACGCCTGTGAATCCTTCCTGTGCAAGTGACTGTGCAAAAAGCTGAGCCATTTCGTCGGTTTCGAATGTGATTCGGCAGAGAACACGGAGAGGATCGGAATCCTTCTTGTTTGCAAGCTGACCGAAAACAAAGCCTGTGGGCCACCAGTGGAGACTGTAAACACGGGTGAGCTGAGGAAGATAATTGCCGTTACCAGCCTCATCCCAGAGAACGGTCATTTCCATATTGAGCCAGTCTTCATAAGCTGCGCAATCGTAATGACCGATGGAGCTGACGGTTCCCTTGGGTCTTGTGTAAAGACCGACTTCGCCGCCGACTGTTCCCATTTCGCCCGAAATATACTGACCTTTCCAGATCTGAACCATATAGTCCTTATCGCCGTATGTAAAAGTCATTCTGGCGGTATCGATGCTGAAATCGATGAGCTGTGCGCCCCAGTCATAGAGGCGGTTATAGCCGAAGTTTGCCTGAACGCATTCGGGGTCGGTATCATCATTATATATATATTCCTTTGTTCCGTAAACTTTATATCCAAGGCTGTTTAGACCTGCAAATGACATATCCTTGGGAAGCGAACCGGTTGAGCTTGAGGGAGGCGGTGTAACGGCGCTGCCGCTGGACATATTCTCCTGATTCATCTGAGGAATTGTTACGCCTTCTTCTTCGTCAACAACAACATTTTGCTGCGTTGCGGGTTCCTGAACAGGGTTTGTTACGGGAGCCGTAACAACAGGCTGGGTTGCCGAAACAATTTCGGTGCTCGGCTCGGTAACTGAAGGAGCAAAGAAATCGGTTATTGCTTCCTCTGTTTTTTCTGTAACTTCTTTGATTGTTTCTGTGGTGCTTTTTTCATCCTTTTCCTTGAGAAGACCTGAGCTGTTTGCCTTAAGAACAAGTGCACACGCGATAGCAACAAGGCAGACAGCAAGAACGCTCACTGCAATAACAAGAGCATTCGAACTCTTTTTCTCCATCTTATTTCCTCCTTCACTTTCAGGATAATGTTTTTGAATATTTCCCCTGAATTATTCGCTTATTACCGCGAATTCACTCACTGAAATCCGAAAAAATTTTCTCGAAGCAATTTAACTTATTTTAGACAAATGAATTTCATTGTCAAACCTTGCGTTTGCAAGGTTTGACCTGGTGGAGATGGCGGTAATCGAAACCGCGTCCGAAAAATCTCCGCAGGGACTTTCTACGAGTGTATCCCGTCTTTTAACATTCCCTCCCGCAAGCGCCGAAGGGCAGGCTCATGCGTTTGGTAGACAGATTATTCATGACGGGCTATCCGCCGTTACCCGTTCACGTTCACTGCTCATCGACGCCTCTTATGCGGCCGCAGTCCTCCGCACAGAGACGGCTGCTTAGTTAAGCAGCAAGTGCAACTTTATTGTTGTCGTTTAATTTTGAAAATTGCGGATTTTATAGCGGTCCCACACCGCTACTCGCTTATCCGGGCTCGGATTCCCCGTCGAAATCCTTTCATCCCCATATATGTGAAACAACTTGTGTTGTTTCAATTACATATTGTTTCTTATCTTCTCATACTGCGCTCAATATCTCTCTGAGCATCCTTTTTCGCCGCAACCTCACGCTTATCATAAAGCTTTTTGCCCTTGCAAAGACCTATTTCAACCTTTGCTCTGCCCTTTTTGAAATAAACACTCAGGGGCACTATCGCAAGACCCTCCTGCTTTACCTGAGCATAAAATCTTCTGATTTCACGCTTATGAAGCAGCAGGCGCTTTGTTCTCATGGGGTCACGGTTGAAGATGTTGCCCTGCTCATAAGGGCTGATGTGCATACCGTTGACGAACATCTCGCCGTCTTTGACAAAGCACCATGAATCCTTGAGATTGATCTTGCCCTGACGGATGGACTTTACCTCCGTGCCGAAAAGTTCAAGACCTGCCTCAAGCTTTTCGAGGACAAAATAATCGTGATATGCTTTTTTATTCTGGGCCACCATTTTGATGCCGCTGTCTTTTTCCATAAGTGTAACCTCATCGCCACACTCGGAGGCGATTATATCATACATTAAATTAGTGTGTCAATATCAAAAAATTGTTGCATAAAATGCTTAATTTTTATTTTTGTGCAAATTTGACAAGCAAACAGACCTTTCGGCACCGTTCAGGGATTGTTTTTATTACGAAATCCGTCAGCGACTGCCGTAAGTTCTCTTTTTTGCATAAAAATCTTTTTTCTGCTTTTTCTCGGCTGCTTCTCTCTTTGCCGCGGCAGCTCTTTTTGCCTTGACTCTTGAAAGAGGCTTGCCCTTTTTGGCGGGCTTCTTTTTGGTTTCTTTTCCGAGATCAGGGTTTTCTTTGTAGAAAACAATGCTGCCGCCGATAACCTGAATAACCTCGCTGCCCGTTGCAGCCGCAAGCTTATCGGCAAACTCACGGGGAGTTTCGGGTGCACTTTCAAGAAGCACCTTGATTTTTATGAGTTCTCTTTTGCGCAGCGCATCGGCAACCTGCTCAACAAGAGCATCCGACATGCCGCCTTTGCCAATCTGAAAAAGAGGCTCAAGAGAATTTGCCTGCGCTCTGAACGCAGCTCTTTCTTTACCTGTCATTCCTTTATTTCTCCAATCTGCTTTGCGATTTCACGAACAGCCTTGCCTCTGTGGCTGATGGCATCCTTTTCTGCTGCGGTAAGCTGTGCCATTGTTTTTTCGCCGTTGTACTCAACGGGATAAAACATCGGGTCATAGCCGAAGCCGCCGTCACCGATAAGGTCATGACCGATATATCCTCTGCATTCGCCCCTTGCGGTAAGCTTTCTGCCGTCGGGATAAACGCAGCACACAACACTTACATAGGCAGCGCCCCTCTCGGAATCGGGCACACCGTCAAGCTCTCTGAAAAGCTTTGCGTTGTTTGCATCGTCGTCACAGGGCTCGCCTGCGTATCTTGCCGAGTAAACTCCGGGAGCACCGCCCAGATAATCAACCGCAATGCCCGAATCATCTGCAAGGCAGGGCAGACCGCTCTCTCTGCAGCCGCTTTCAGCCTTGAGAAAGGCGTTTTCTTCGAAAGTTGTGCCTGTTTCTTCAACATCTGAAAGCTCAACACCTGCTTCCTCTGCAAGAAGCACTCTTATACCCAGAGGGGAAAGAATGCGCTGAAGCTCATCTCTTTTTTTCATATTATGGGTTGCAATAATATAATCCATACTTTTATTATTCCTCGTCTTTATCCTCTTCAAACAATCCGTCTGCAAAAGCGGCGGGATTGAAAGGTCTCAAATCGTCGATACCTTCGCCTACACCGATAAACTTAACGGGCACCTTGAGGTCATTCTTGATTGAAAGAACAACGCCGCCCTTTGCCGTGCCGTCAAGCTTTGTGAGGATGATACCCGTGATTTCGGCAACATCCTTGAATTCCTTTGCCTGATTAACCGCATTCTGACCCGTTGTTGCATCAAGAACAAGCAGAATTTCACGGTCGGCATAAGGAAGCTGACGGTCAATAACTCTGTAAATCTTGGCAAGCTCCTCCATAAGATTTTTCTTATTGTGGAGTCTGCCTGCGGTATCGCAAATAATGATATCCGCATTTCTTGCCTTGCCTGCGCTGATTGTGTCAAACACTACCGCTGCAGGGTCTGCGCCCTCTTTATGCTTAACAATATCAACACCTGCACGGTCAGCCCAGATTTCAAGCTGGTCAATAGCTGCCGCTCTGAAGGTATCCGCCGCACCGAGAATAACCTTTTTGCCTTCTTCTTTAAACATCGCAGCCATCTTTCCGATGGAGGTTGTTTTGCCGACACCGTTAACACCGATAACAAGAATTACGGAGGGCACGGTTATCATATCGATTTCTTCGCCGCCGCTGAGAAGCTCGGCGACTATATTTCTGATTTCCTTTTTAACATCCTTGACTCTGTGAAGATTCTTCTTGAAAACGGAATCCTTGAGTCTTTCAACGATTTCCGTTGCTGTGTTTACACCTACATCCGCCATAACAAGAATCTCTTCGAGGTCCTCATAAAAATCATCATCGATTTCGTTTTTGCCGTAAAGCGCCGCATTGATTGCGCCCGACATGCTGTCTCTTGTCTTTTTAAGACCTTTGTTTATCTTCTTAAAAAATCCCATTGTGTACCTCTATATATAAAATGTATTCGCTTTCGGAAACAAACCGGCTTGCTCCCGTCACTTACTGCTCACGGGTGTTTTTGATTATGTTGTCAACCGTTTTCTTGAGCGAGGGGTCTTTTTCAATTTCCTGTGCAATAAGGTCAGCGGAATAAAGGATGGTTGTTCTGTCCCTGTTACCGAAATATTCGCTGATTTCCTTCTGGGTAAGATCCGTTGTGTTTCTTACAATGTAAATCGCAACCTGCCTTGCCTTTGCGGTTTTAGCATCCTTTTTCTTTGAAATGATATCGTTCTGCGGAACGCCGTAGGTTCTTGCCGTTTCGCTGATAATCTTATTGACAACAAACGCAACAGGCTGGCTGTCATTCATGATATCCTTGATTGCATTCTGCGCCATGGCGATGTTGATTGCGGCGCCCTCGATATTAACAAGAGCATTGATTTTCTTGACCGCACCCTCAAGCTGACGTATATTCGCCTTTATTTTCTCTGCCACAAACTGAACAACATCATCGGGAAGAACAAGGCCGAGGGTCTGTGCCTTGCGCTGGATGATTGCCATTCTTGTTTCAATATCAGGCGGCTGGATATCCGCAATAAGTCCCCACTCGAAGCGGTTTTTAAGGCGATCATCAAGAACCTCGATATCTCTGGGCGAGCTGTCGGAGGTCAGAACAATCTGTTTGCCTGCCTGCGTAAGAGCATTGAACGTATGGAAGAATTCTTCCTGCGTTGAACGCTTGCCTGCAATAAACTGAATATCGTCCACAAGCAGAACATCGCAGTTTCTGTATTTCTCATGGATTTCGTTCATTTTATTTTTATTGATACCGTCAACGATGAGGTTAACAAACTCCTCGCCTCTGGTGATAATGATATCCGCATCGGGATTCTTTGCTTTTATCTCATTGCTGATAGCTCTGAGAAGATGGGTTTTGCCCAGACCCGAGTTGCCGTAAATAAACAGCGGGTTATAAGCTGCGCCGGGGGTTGCCGCAACCGCCTGCGCCGCAGCGTGAGCAAATCTGTTTGATGAACCCACAACGAAAGTTTCGAAAGTGTTCTGCTCAATGCTGATAACGGAGCCTGCAGGTTTTTCGGAGCTTTCTTTTTCCGTTTTTGCGGCTGCTTCTTCGGGGTCAATGAGAATAACCTCTATTTCGAAGCCCATAACGGTTTTGAAAGCTTCCTTAAGCTCGGAATAAAACTGCTGCTCAATAATTTTTTTCATAAAGTTGCTGGCTGCGATTTCCACCTTTGTGCCGTCAAAGCTGAGAATTTCGAGAGGCTTGAACCAGATGTCGTATATGACCTCTCCCACGCTTTTTTTAAGGCATTCGCATACCAGTTGCCACATATCCTTAACGGATTCCATTAATTAACAACCTTCCTCTTCAGTTATGAAATTTATCTGTCCTGCCTGTTTGCCTTTACGGGCAGCCGATTCAAGCCCGTACTTCGGCATTTTACTGATAATGATACATAATAGAGTATATCACAACCCTGCGATGATTTCAAGCAGAAAAGGAGCGAAATTTATCTTAAATAAAAAAAATGTTGACATTCGAGGTCAAGCTGTTATATAATGTGTATTCCGAGGGGTATTTTACCCTTGGTTAGTTATGCCCGATAACCGGCATTCCCGCCGGTTGTTTCCGACAAATGTCGGACTAATCCAAAAGTGAAACGGAGGTTAGAAAAATGAAAAGAACTTACCAGCCCAAAAAGCGTCATCGCAAGATGGAACACGGCTTCCGCAAGAGAATGGCTGACAGAAACGGCCGCAAGGTTCTTGCCCGCCGCAGAGCAAAGGGCAGAAAGCAGCTCTCTTATTAATTTCTGAGAGGGATGTGCAGCAATGTCCTACCCGGTAACCTTAAAACAGAATACCGAGTTTAACCGTGCTTACGGCAGGGGAAAAGTTAAAGCCTCCCCCGCCTTGGTGACCTATGCTGTCAAGAACAGAGGTCTCGGCTGCCGAATCGGCATTACAGCCGCCAAAAAGCTCGGCAGCGCAGTCGAGAGAAACAGATGCCGCCGTATTATCAGGGCGGCATTCTCCTCGATTTCTCCTGAGTGCAGCGGTAACTGGGATATTGTGTTTGTTGCAAGGTTCAAAACCAAAAAGGTTAAAAGCACCGATCTTGCCCCCGTTATGCTTTCTCATTTAACGGAGCTCGGGATAATCAGAAATCACTCGGCGGGAGATGATTCCTGATGAAAAAACTTCTTCTACTTCTTATTCGCTTTTACCGCAGGCGTATTTCGCCTCTGTTCCCGCCAACATGCAGGTATTATCCGACCTGCTCGCAATATGCAATCGAAGCTATAGAGGTTCACGGAGCCTTAAAGGGGTCTCTTCTCGCAGCCTGGCGACTTCTCAGGTGCAATCCCCTTTTCCCCGGCGGCGTTGATCTTGTGCCGCCAAAGAAACACTCACATTCGGAGGACAAAAAATAATGTATCAAGTGCTCGGCATACCTTTCGGATATTTGCTTGATTTAATCTATCAGACGGTAGGTTTCGGCAGCTATGCCGTTTCCATCATTCTGCTCACACTCATCACAAGGCTTCTGACGGTTCCTTCGTCAATCAGCCAGCAGAAGGGCATGGCAAAAACACAGCGCATTCAGTCAAAAATCCGCAAGATTCAAACCAAATACGCAGGCGACCAGAAAAAAATTCAGGAAGAAACCACCGCTCTTTATCAGCGCGAGGGTTATAACCCCATGAGTGCAGGCTGCACTCCCATGCTTCTCCAGTTTATTATTCTTTTCGGTCTTATCGGTGCGATTTATTATCCGCTGAGCAACTTCCTCCATATTTCAAAAGCAGAGGTAACCGCTCTTACAGAAGCTGTCAAGCTTCTTCCCGGCGTTGTATCTGCCAAAAACGGCAGCATTCAGATTGAGCTTCTTGTTATGGAAAACATCGAAAAGCTCAGATATCTTGTTGAAGACGGCAGCATCAGCCAGAGCACCTTTGACGCTATCAAAAACACAAACTTTGAAATTTTCGGCATTTCGCTCGGCGTTAAGCCCAGCGACCCCGGCGTTACAAAGCTTGTATGGCTCGTTCCCATCCTCTCATTCCTCACTTCGATGCTTTCGGGTGTTTACTCGATGATTAAGCAGAAGCAGCAGAATCCTACTGCAGGCAATAACCCCATGATGGGCTGCATGATGTTCGGCATGCCCTTGTTATCCCTTTATTTCGTTATTAACTACCCCATCGGTATCGGCGTTTACTGGATTGCATCCGGTCTGTTCGGATTTATCACAACCGTTGTTATCGGCTATTTCTACAGCCCCAAAAAGACTCTTGCAAAGCTTATGATTGACGAAACAATCGAACGCCGCTCCAAAGAAGAAAACCAGAAGCTGATTGCAGCTAAATCAGCTGAAAAAGACGATTAATTTGGTGGTGAAATTTTTGATTAAAGAAGCTATCGGCACAGGCTCAACTGTTGAAGAAGCAAAAGAGGCTGCTCTCAGAGCTCTTGAAGCTCCCGAGGATGCAGATATTAAATATGATGTTCTTGAAATCAACAAAGCAAAAATCTTCGGCCTTTTCGGCGGCTCACCCGCAAAGGTAAAGGCATTTTATGAATATGAGGATGACCCCTTCGCAAAAGCAAAGGATTACATTTCAAACATTCTCAGAAATCTCGGCGTTAACGATGCCGACATCGCAATTGAAGCAGACGAAGAAGATGTTCGCATCTCAATCAGCTGCGAGGATGATTACGGCTCGGTTATCGGCAGAAGAGGCGAAACTCTTGATGCTATCCAGTATCTCACACGCCTTGTAATCAACAGAGGCACAGATGATTTCAGAAGAGTTTCAATCAACATCGGCAACTACCGTGAAAAGAGAGAAAACACTCTCCGTTCACTTGCACGCAAGAACGCTGCAAAGGTCAGAAAATACGGCAGAAACGTTGTTCTTGAACCCATGAATCCCTATGAACGCCGCATCATCCACACAACAGTTCAGGATATCGAAGGCGTTACCTCTCACTCCGTCGGCAGCGACAGCGACCGCAAGGTTGTTATCACCCTTGAAGAAGGCGTTAAGCCCACTCATTCAGGCGGCTATAACAAGGGCGGCAGAGGCGGCTATAATAAGGGCGGATATAACAAAGGCAGAGGCGGTTACAACAAAGGCGGCAGAGGCGGCTATAATAAAAGCGAATCCGCTGCTCCCTCAAGACCTCCCCGTTCCGATTCTGCAGGCGCATCGCTCTACGGCAAAATCGACATAAACAAATAACAGAATCTCTCCCTGCTTTAAGGCAGGGAGATTTTTTGTGAATCCGGTTGCTCCGAAGCCTGTCGCATACACTCACGGTTTGTTGACAAATGTAAAAAACTGTGATAAAATTCTGCTATCAGATGACGAAGGAGGAAGGAACCGTGTTTTCAGGTTTTGTTCGTGAGATTGACAGCGTTGGCAGAATCGTTATCCCCATGCAGCTCAGAAAAGAGCTCGGCATCGTAGAACGCGGCAGCAAAGTTGAAATGTTTTCAGACGGCAAACAGATTATCCTTAAAAAAGCCGTTTCCGATTGCATCTTCTGCAAATCTGAAGAAGAACTTGTTGAGTTTGAAGGTAAATTCATCTGCAAAGCCTGCCTTGACAAGCTCAAAGTTACTGAATAAACTGAAGTTTCACCCGTCGGGCACCGCCCTGCGGGTGATTTTTTTATGCTCTTCCGAATATATTTATAAAAAATTTCAGTTTATCAGGGAGAGAAGTATATGGAATGGCATTCAATTTCTGCCGCTCAGACTGCGGATATGCTTAAATCCGACACCGAAAAGGGGCTTTCAAATCAGGCTGCAAAAAAACGCCTTGAACAAAACGGAGAAAACATCCTGAAAGCCCGTGACAAGCCCTCGCTTATAAAAAGATTTTTCGCACAGTTCAAGGATTTCTGCGTTATCATCCTTTTCATCGCATGCATTGTTTCGTTTGCAACGGGTTTTCTCGAGGGCAAGGGAGATTTTGTTGAGCCCGTTGTTATTCTGATTATTGTAATCATCAACGCTGTTATCGGTGTGATTCAGGAGCAAAAAGCTGAAAAGGCGATTGAAGCGCTGCAGAAGCTGTCTGCACCCTCCGCCAGCGTTATCCGTGACGGAAAAACGCTTCGGATTCCTGCATCATCTCTTGTTGAGGGCGATGTAATCCGCCTTGAAAGCGGCGATATGGTGCCTGCAGATGCACGGCTCATTTCGGCAAACGGTCTGCGGATTCAGGAGAGCGCATTGACAGGCGAATCCGTTCCCTGCGCAAAGGATGCGGACCTGATTCTTGATAAAGCCTGCGCTCAGGCGGACAGAAAAAACATGGTTTATTCCTCAACAACCGTTATGGCAGGCAACTGCGTGGCGATTGTGACTGAAACGGGAATGAACACAAAGGTAGGCAGAATCGCAAACCTGCTTGCCCATGAGGAAGCGCCGCAGACTCCCCTGCAGCAAAGACTCGCAAAGGTCGGCAAGGCACTCGGAATCGGTGCGGTTGCAATCTGCGCCGTTGTTTTTATTCTCGGACTTATCCGCAGAAGCGGTATCCTGCCGTCATTCATGCTTTCTGTCAGCCTTGCTGTTGCGGCAATCCCCGAGGGTCTGCCTGCCGTTGTAACGGTTGTTCTGTCAATGGGTGTTCAGCGCATGGCAAAGAGCAATGCCATTATCAGATTTCTGCCTGCGGTTGAAACTCTCGGCGCAGCAACGGTTATCTGCTCCGACAAAACAGGTACTCTGACCCGGAACAAAATGACAGTCACCAAAATCTGCTCTCATTCGGGCGAGGTCAGACCCGACAGCTCTCACGCACAGAAGATTCTGCTTTACGGCTCGCTTTGCAGCAATGCACGAGAAATCAGGAAAGGCAAAATAACTGAATTTTCGGGTGACCCGACGGAAACTGCCATCCTTGCCGCCGCAAAATCAGCAGGCATAAAGCCCGATTCCGCAAAATATCCCCGATATTTTGAAACTCCGTTTTCAGGCGAAAGAAAGCGGATGAGCGTTGTTTGCAGCATTGACGGCAAGGATATGCTGCTTGTCAAGGGTGCACCCGATGTTGTGCTGCCGAGATGCGTTAAGTTTCTTGCATCAAACGGAGAGCTGCCGCTCACAGCAAACAGAAAAAACGATATTCTTCATCAGAATGAAAGCATGGCAAAAAAAGCTTTGCGTGTTATAGCCGTTGCATTCAGACCTGCCGAAAGCAAATCCGATGCCCGTGAGGATGAGCTTGTTTTTGCAGGTCTCATCGGCATGGAAGACCCTCCCCGACCCGAAGCGGCAAGGGCGGTTGCGGTTTGCAAAAAGGCAGGCATAACACCCGTTATGATTACCGGCGACCACATTGCAACCGCCTGCGCCATAGCCGAAGCACTCGGAATTGCCGATAAATCAACAACCGCCATGACGGGCGCCGCGCTTGACAAGCTGAGCGATTCCGAGCTTCAGAAAGAAATATCTTCTTGCCGTGTTTTTGCAAGGGTAACTCCCGAGCACAAGGTAAGAATCGTCAAGGCATTCCGTGCAAGAGGCGAAACCGTTGCCATGACGGGCGACGGTGTCAACGATGCCCCTGCTCTCAAAGCTGCGGATATCGGTTGTGCCATGGGCAAAAGCGGCACGGATGTTGCAAAAAATGCGGCAGATATGATTCTGACCGATGATAATTTTGCAACTATCGTTAAAGCCGTTGAGCAGGGCAGAGGAATTTATGATAACATCAAAAAAGCCGTTCATTTTCTTTTGGGCACAAACATCGGCGAAATTCTTGCTGTGTTTATCGCTTCTCTCCTCGGATTCAAATCATCGCTTCTGCCGATTCAGCTTTTGTGGGTTAATCTCGTTACGGATTCGTTGCCCGCCATTGCTCTCGGAACAGAAAAAACCGAAAAAAACATTATGAGCCGCAAACCCGTTCCGCCGTCAAAAGGCTTTTTTGCCGACGGATTGTGGCTGGATATTGCCCTTGAGGGCGCATTTGTGGGTGCGCTGACCCTGCTTGCCCATGCAATCGGCAATTTCTTTTTCGGCGGAGTCGGCGGCACAATGGCTTTCTGCACACTCAGCTTCTGCGAAATTTCGCACGCCGTAAACACCCGTTCTTCGGGCTCTGTCTTAAGCGCAGGCCTGTTCTCAAACAAAACAATGAATATTGCAGTTGCGGTTTGCGCCGCTCTGCAGGCAGCGGTTGTCTGCCTCCCGTCTCTTGCCTCGCTTTTCGGAACAGTTCCTCTGAATTTCATTCAATGGGCAACCGTTATTGCGCTTTCGCTCATGCCGCTTGTAATCGGCGAATTCACCAAGCTGCTGAATAAACAAAAAAGCAGATATTAAATTTCTTATTTTTCTGTTTTGGAATATTGTTTTATTGCTCTTTTGATATCATATAAATTGGAGAAATATAAAACCATATGAACGGAGTGACCGTTTTTGTCTAAAACACTTGTTCTTACCGAAAAGCCGTCAGTTGCCAAAGATATTGCCCGCGTGCTGGGCTGCAAGCGCAACGGCAACGGATGCATTATCGGTGATAAATATATCGTTACCTGGGCGCTCGGACATCTTGTTACCCTTGCCGACCCCGAAGCCTATGACGCAAAATACAAAACCTGGCGCATGGATGATTTACCCATGCTGCCGCAAAACATGAAGCTTGTTGTTATCGGTCAGACCTCGAAGCAATTCAAAGCCGTCAGCTCTCTTCTGGGCAGCAGCGAGGTTGATAAGGTTGTTATTGCAACCGATGCAGGCCGTGAGGGCGAGCTTGTTGCACGCTGGATTATCAGAAAAGCCAACTGCAAAAAACCGATGCTGCGCCTGTGGATTTCTTCGCAGACGGATAAGGCTATCCGTGAGGGCTTCGCTTCTCTCAAACCGGCTTCGCAGTATGATAACCTCTATAAAAGTGCGCAGTGCAGGGCAGAGGCTGACTGGCTGGTCGGTCTTAATGTCAGCCGTGCGCTAACCTGCAAGCATAATGCCCAGCTTTCCGCAGGCAGAGTGCAGACACCGACGCTTGCAATGATTGTTAAGCGTGAGGAAGAAATCCTCAGATTCCGCCCGAAGGATTATTTTACCGTTAAAGCCGATTTCGGCGGATACTCCGCACTTTATAAAGACTCCCGTAATCAGGCAAGATTTTTTGATGCTGCCGCAGCGCAGCAGATTGCCGATGATGTAAGGGGCAAAAGAGGTGTGCTCTCCGAGGTCAAAAAGGTTTACCGCTTCAAAGCACCCCCTGCCGCTTATGATCTGACCGAGCTTCAAAGGGATGCCAATAAAAAATACGGCTATTCCGCAAAACAGACTCTTTCGCTTATGCAGAGCCTTTATGAAACGCATAAGCTGCTCACATATCCGAGAACGGATTCCCGATATATCACAAAGGATGTTGCCGCAACCCTGCCCGAAAGACTGAAAGCTGTTGCAATCGGTCCGTACAGAGATGCCGCAAATGCAATTCTCCGCGCAAAACCCATCCCCACAAAATATATCGTCAACGATTCAAAGGTTACCGACCACCATGCCATAATCCCCACCGAGCAATATGTTGACCTCAACAAGCTTACCCGTGAAGAAAGGCATATCTATGACCTTGTTGTAAGACGGTTCCTTGCCGTTCTGAGTGCTCCGTTTGAATATGACGAAATGCAGGTTAAAATAACCGTAGGCAAGCATAATTTCTATACGAAGGGTCAGGCGGTCAAATCCGCAGGCTGGAAAGCTCTTTATGATTCCTCGCTTGCCGATGATGACGATGAGGGCGATGATATCCGCTCGCAGAGTCTGCCTGCTCTTTCGCAGGGCGCACCCGTTTTTCCGAAAGAAGTCCGCATCTGCGCAGGCAAAACCGCTCCCCCTGCAAGATATACCGAAGCAACGCTGCTAACCGCCATGGAAAATCCCACGGGTCAGGTTGATGACGGCTCGTTGCGTGATGCACTGAAAACCGCAGGCGGATTGGGCACACCTGCCACGAGAGCTGACATAATAGAAAAGCTGTTTGATTCTTTCTGCATTGAAAGAAGAGGCAAGGAAATTCATCCCACCTCAAAAGGAAAGCAGCTTATCGACATCGTTCCTCCCGACCTTAAATCGGCAGGGCTGACCGCCCGCTGGGAGCAAAGGCTCTCCATGATAGCAAAGGGCGGCGCAAATGATAAGCAGTTTGTTGCCGAAATGCGCTCCTATGCAACCTCGCTTGTGAGCGCAGTCAAAACAGGCGACGCAAAATATAAGCATGATAACATGACCCGTGAGCCCTGCCCCGAATGCGGCAAATATCTGCTCGAAGTCAACGGCAAGAAAGGCAAAATGCTTGTTTGTCAGGACAGAGAATGCGGCTACCGCAAAAGTATTTCCGTTATCACAAACGCACGCTGCCCCGAATGCCATAAAAAGCTTGAAATGCGCGGCGAGGGCGACAAAAAAGCCTTCTTCTGCGTTTGCGGATACAGAGAAAAACTCACGGATTTTGAAAAGAGAAAAGAAAGCGCAGGCGCAGGCAAGCGTGATGTTGCAAAATATATGCAGCAGCAGGCAAAGGCGAAAACAACGAGCAATCCGCTTGCTGACCAGCTTGCAAAATGGATGGAGGAAAACCAATGAAACGCTTGATTTCAGCAGTTACGGCGGTTATCCTGCTGCTGATGTGCTCCGCCTGCACGCCCAAGGGCAGCGGCAAATCCATCGCCTATCCCCTGAGCGCATCCCCCAAAACCCTTGACCCTCAGTTTGCAGGCGATACCAATGCGCTTATAATAATCAACAACACGTTTGAAGGGCTTGTCAGGCTTGACGGCAACGGAGAAATTATCCCCGGAATTGCCGAAAGCTGGAGCATCTCAGCAAACGGGCTGACATATACCTTCAAGCTCAAAGAGGGTACGGAGTGGTTTTGCCCCACTGCCCTCAAAAATGAATTCGGCAGCGAATTTTACGAGCGTTTTTCGAGCGAAAAAGTAACGGCTCACGATTTTGTTTTTGCATTCCGCAGAGCCGTTATGCCCGAAACCGCCTCGCCCAACGCACACAGACTTTTCGTGATTGAACACGGCACGGAAATTTATTATAACAACTACAGCGAAAATCTTCTCGGCGTTTCCGCTCCCGATGACCACACTCTCGTTGTGAAGCTCACCGAAAAATGTGATGATTTTCTCGAAAGGCTGACCGAGAGCGTTTTCATGCCGTGCAACGAGGATTTCTTTAACGCCATGAACGGCAGATACGGTCTCAGCCACAAGCACATACTCTGCAACGGACCGTTTTATATCAGCTCATGGGACCCCGAAACCTCGCTGACCGCAAAGCGCAATGCTTATTATGCAGGTGAGCAGGAGGTTATGCCTGCATCGGTTGTTTTTTCGTTTGACCCGAGCAAGGAATCCGTTGCCGAAAAAATTTCAAACGGCAGCGCAACTGCGGCTCTTTTGCCACCCGATTGCCCGATTCCCGAAAACTGCAACACAGTTAAAGAAAGCAAAAACTCCGTTTTCGGATTCGTTTTTAACTGCTCTGATTCCGTTATGAGCAACACCGCCCTGCGCATTGCAATGTGCAAATCAATTGACCGCAGCCTTTTCCCCGAGCAGGCAAACGCAACTCCGCAAAAGGGATTTGTGCCTGAAAGCTGCCTTTCGGGTACGGCTTCTTACAGGGATAAGGTCGGTGCGCAAACTCTGTGCATCGAACAGAATACCGCCGAAGCCGCAAAGCTATGGAAAGAGGGGCTCTCGCAGCTCGGCAAGGATTCAGTTTCGCTGACGGTGCTCTGCCCCGATTGGCTGGATTCCGCTGTAAGGCAGCAGCTTCAGATATGGCAGAAAACTCTCGGCATCAGCATCGGCATAACCGTTGAGAACAAAAGCCCCGAAGAAATTGCAAAAGCGGTTTCCGAGGGCAGCTTCCAGATTGCGCTCACAAGCATCGAATCGCCTTATGAAAATGCCGCCGATTTTCTCGCCTCATTCTCTGACGGCGGAGCTTTCAGATTCAATTCAGCCGGCTATAAAAACATTATTGATTCGCTCATCGCTTCCGAAAGCTATGACCAAACCATCAAGGGCTGCTTCAATGCCGAAAACCATATTCTTCAGAACGCAGTCTGCTATCCGCTTTATTCCCGCTCAAGCCGATTTGTTGTTCATAACGAGGCTGACGGAATAACAATTCTCGGCGCAGAAAACAGCGTTTGCTTTATCGGTGCAAAAAGATATGACTAAAACAAAAAAACAAATCGCAACCGTCGCCGTTTCATGGGCGCTGGTTGCCGCATGCATGATAATTATATTTTCCCTTTCGGCGCAAAACGGCGTTGATTCGCAAATGCTGAGCGATGATTTCACATTTTTTCTCGGTTTGCCGCTTTCTGTTGTAAACTTTATCAGAAAAGCCGCTCACTTTCTCGAATTTACGGGTCTTGCCGTGCTGATTTACAATGCACTTTACCGAACTTACGGTTTTACCAGACCGTATCTCTCGTTCATCCTCACCGCCGTTTATGCGGTAAGCGATGAAATTCACCAGATTTTTGTTCCCGAAAGAGCCTGCAGACTGTTTGACGTTTTTGTTGATTGCTGCGGTGCCGTAACGGGGATTGCTGTTCTTTCGTTTATTATTTTCATCTGTAAAAAGTACAAATCAAGGAGGGGTTTGATTTGAACACAGGCACAAAATTCATGGCGGCAGGCGCAACTGCAGGTGCGGTTGCGGCAAGCGTACCCGTTGTTTACGGGATTATCCGCAATATGATTCCCAAGCCGCTTGACGAAAACGATTTTCTTCGCACGGAAAACGGCTGCTTCTATTCACGCAGCGGCAATTTAATCTGTCTGCAGGGAATTAACCTTAACGATGAGCTGTTCTTTTTCAAAAAGGACGGTATGGATGAGAATGCAAAAAATTACGATATTTTTGATGCATTCGAGGAACGTTTCGGACGTTACGGCGCAAGAAAGCTCATTCAGACATATAACGAAAACTTTGTTTCCGCTGCTGATTTGAAAGCAATCAAAAAGCTCGGAGCAAACTGCGTCAGAGTGCCCCTGCGCTACAGAAACCTTTTCCGCAAGGAAAACTGCAAGGGCGATATTGATTTCGATTATCTTGACGGTGTTATCGAAGCCTGCCGCAAAGCAGGTCTTTATGTGATTCTTGATCTGCATTCGGCACCCGGCTATCAGAATAACGATTCCGCCTGCGGCACCAGCGCAAGCAGCATTCTTTTCGGCTCTTCTAAGGCATCTTTTGAAGCGCGCAACTCTGTTATCAGGCTCTGGACTCAGGTTGCCGCTCAATATAAGGACGAGCCTGCGATTGCCGCCTTCGACCTTCTCAACAGACCCCTCAACAAGGTTGCAGGCTGGGAAAACGAGCTCGATTCGCTAAACAAATTCTATCTGCGTCTTTACAAGGCAATCCGCACCGTTGACCCCGACAGAGTTCTGATTATGCAGAGCCCCCATTCAGCAAGCGAGCTGCCTGTGTTTGAAAAACCGCTCGAAAACGTGGCTTACGGTCTTTATTCACATTTCCACACAACCTTTGAAACCGACGCTCTCATCGGCGGTATAAAAGAAATCAAGAGCAGAAACATTCCGATTGTTATCTGCAAACTGCGCTCCGACGAAAACACGGCATATGCACTCTCCGCCCTGTGCGATAACGGAGTTTCCTGGCTTTTCGGAGATTACAAAGGACCTTCGGGCTCTGCCTGCCTTTATACGGGTGTGCCTGAGCCTGCTGATTTTGACGCCGATAATTTTGATGCCATAACCGAAAAATGGACAAAACCCCTTGCCACCAAGAATTTTACGCTCAACAAAGAGCTTTCGGATTCTCTGAAAGCCTATTTCGGCTGCGGCTGTGTAACTGTTACCGATAAAACCGAGAAATCGGCCCGCAAACCGAAAATCAGAGTCGGCTTCGGCAGCAATATTATCATCGGCAGCAACAGCTTCGGCGGTACAAGCAAGCTCAGGGTGAAAAAAGCCAAATGATGCCTGAAGATAAAATCCTGATTGCAAAATATGAGGACAAGGCTCGGCAATGCAGCGAAAATTCGATGATTGCCTGCAGCGTTTTTCTCGATATGCGTGAGCGCTCGGTTATCGCCTCTCACCTTGTTTCGCAAGTCGAGGCAAAAACGGTTTTTTACGGAATTTTTGACGACGCCGAAAGAACCTGCGCAGTAATGCTGCCTTATTATATCGACGCCTGCGATTATCCCTCGCTGTGCGATTATTTCGCCGAAAATCCCGACGATAATCCGCTTGCCGTTATTGAGGTTGAGAAAGACAGATTTTCAAAGCCCCTGACTCACCGTGATTATCTGGGTGCTCTTATGGCGCTCGGAATCAAAAGAGAGGTAACAGGCGATATCATTGTTACCGAAAGCGGCTGCAGAATTGCCGTGCTCGCTCATATGGCGGATTTCATTGCCGAAAATCTCTGCAAAGCAGGCAGAGGTACACTTAAGGCAAGAGTTATTCCTATTCAGTCTGCTCTCAGTTATGAAAAGCCTGCAGGCGTTGCAGACAGCTTCACGGTTTCTTCCATGCGGCTTGACAGCATTGTTAAAAACGCATTCAATGTTTCGCGCAGCGATGCCTGCAAAGCAATTGAAAACGGTCTTATTTTCGTTAACGATTCCGAATGCCTGAAAGCCGACAAAAAGATTTCGGGCAGCGATAAAATTGTTTTTCGCCGAAAAGGCAGGATATTCGTTGAGGATTGCTCTTCCGTTTCCAAAAAGGGTCGCATAATTGTAACAATCAAAAGATTTGTATAAAAACATCGGCAACTCCCGAAAGAATTGCCGATGCTTTTTTATTCTCATTAATCTTTCACCATTTTTGTTTGTGCATAACAACTAAATATTTCAATTAGGAATTGTGGGAATAGTCCAATTTGCCCGTAAAACTTGAAAAATCCGATTGAATGTGATACAATATTATTATTCATGTAACAGGCATGATTTTATGGGACAAAAGATTTCAGAAAGAAAGGAAGGGTATTGTGCAGAAAGATACAAAAAAACTCATTTCCTCAACCTTCGTTGAGCTGCTCAGCTCAAAACCGTTTGATAAGATAACAATCAAGGATATCGTTGATGCTTGCGGAATTAACAGAAACACTTTCTATTATTATTACAGCGATATTTATGATCTTCTTGAGGAAATTTTCAAAAAAGAGCTCAACGAAATTGTTGAGTCTCATAAGAATACCGGCTCTTATGTTGAGGGTCTTATCAAGGTAGCAAACGTTGCATATGAACACAAAAAGCTTATCAACAACATGTGTTCATCCCGAAGCTATGAGTACCTTGAAAACTATATGTATAAATCCTGCAAACACATTATGATTGACGTTGTTCAAAGAGCAGCAGAGGGTCTTGATGTTCCCGATGAAGATATTGAGTTTATTGCTTCGTTCTATGAATACGCATTTATCGGCATAATCTCCGAATGGTTCAGAACAGGTATGCGCGAATCTCCCACCAAGTTTGCCAGCCAGCTTTGGCTTGTTGTTGACGGAATCCGCCGTGCACTCAGAAAAAGCGCAAAACGCCGTCAGGAGCTTGCATGATTAAAGATATTCTTTTTGAGGATTCCTCAATAATCGTCTGCATCAAGCCTGCAGGGCTGCAAAGTCAGGGCGGCAAAAATGATATGGTCGCCCTGCTTAACGCTTACTTTTCAGAAAAAGAGCCGGATTCTGCAGCCTACCCTGTTCACAGGCTCGACAGAGAAACCGCAGGCATAATGGTTTTCGCAAAAAAATCAGTCTCTGCGGCAAAGCTTTCAGCGCAGATAAGCAGCGGAGAATTTAAAAAGCATTATTTTGCCGTAATTCAGGGCAAGCCCGAAGAGGATTCCGCAACGCTCAGGGATTTGCTTTTCCACGATAGGCAGAAAAACAAAACATATACCGTTAAAAGAATCCGCAAGGGTGTTAAAGAAGCCTCTCTTGAATATAAAGCTCTCGGTACTGCTGATGGACTGACACTGCTTGATATTCTTCTTCACACGGGCAGAACGCACCAGATCAGAGTTCAGTTTGCATCGAGAAAATTGCCTCTTTTCGGTGACGGAAAATACGGCGGAGGCAGCGGAAAGCTTGCGTTATTTGCCCATAAGCTTGAATTCAGGCATCCTGAAACCAACGAAAAGCTGTGCTTTACGGCGTTCCCCGAAACAGGCTCTCACCCATGGAATTTATTTGAATTCAGATAGCAAAAATCCCGTCGGAAATCCGACGGGATTTTCATTTTCAGAAATCAATTACTGATTAAGCAATCTTACCAACGAGATCTGTGATAAAGGGAATAACCTTATCTGTGATAATGGGAATTACCTTTTCAGCAACATCCTTTACGGTTGCGATAACCTTGTCCCATTCAATGCCCTTAACAACATCGATAACTGAGTTGAGAATGCTTGTGAAATCCATCTTTATGCCATCCTTTCGAAAAATGATACATACAGCTTGCGCTATATATGTAACAATTTTAGCACTTTTGTTTTATTCTGTCAACCTTTACATAAATTATTTTATATTATGGAATATATTGCCGAATTATCCGACAGTGATTTCAGCGTTGCAGCCATCATTCCAGCTGTCAACTATTTTGGTTTCGGTGCTTACAATTCTTATTTTCTGATTTGCCTGCCAGCCATAAAAAACGCATCTGCGGATTTCCTTAACCGTTGCAGGGATATCCATGCTGATAATACCCGTGCAATCGCTGAACGCATACTCATCAATGAAAACAACCGTTGAACTCATGGCAAGAATCTTCAGGTTTTTTGCGTTAAAAAACGCATATCTGCCTATCATTGTTACTCCCTCGGGAACAACATAACTTGTGCTCTCGCTCATATTGGGATATAAAATCAGAATGCTCTGCGTTTTATCAAAAAGAACTCCGTTTGAACTCATATAAACCTTGTTTAACGGGCTTACATTTATTGCGCCAAACCTGCTGACAGCCGTAGCATCGAAATTTGTAAGAGAAGCGGGAATCGAAATGCTTTCAGGTGAAAGAGCTGCAAATGCGCCCGGAGTTACGGATGTTACGCCCTCTTCAATCACAACCGTTGAAACATCATAGTCAGCCCACGGTGCAGAAGTTTTTTCATAGCTCTGCATTTCACCGGTTCCGAAAATTTTCAGTTGTTTATTTGCTTCATCATAATCATACAGAACTTTCACTCCGCAGGTTCCGTCATAGGCTATCGGAGCGGATGTCGGTTCAGCTGTGGTATCGGTTCCGGACTCAGCTTCAGTCACAAATAAATCGGGTAATGTCAGCGTTTCTTCGGAGGCTGTTGTTTTTTCTTCCGCAATATCAGTATCATTTGTTTCTTCAGAGGTCATCTCCTCTTTAACCGATTCGCTGAAGCTTGCAAAAAAATCGCTGAATGAATCATACTGAGTGAGAATGACCGCGCAGGAAACTCCCAGAGCAATTACTATAACGGAAATACAAATAATAATAACCCACATTGCGGCGTTATTCTTTTTTTGCGGTTCTTCAGGCTGCAGCGGAGCAACAGGATTTTCAGCGTTTTCAGGCTGATATCCGTAATTCTCAACCTGCGAGGGCACGGGCTGATATGCATAATGCTGTTCGGCCTTCGGGAAATCTCCCGTCTTGCTGAAGCTATCTTCAGCTTCAGCAGAGCTGTTGCCGTTTTCTATGCTGTAGGTTATTTCCTGCGAAGCAACATCGGGATTTGAGCCCGAATAAACATTATATGAATCGTCAAGGAAGGTTACTTTTTCTTCCCCATCGAGTTCAGGTATATCCTCTGATTCTTCAAAAGAATTTTCCTTGACCTCTTCGGTTTCATTTTCCTTTACCTCCAAAGGAGATGCGGTAGGCTCATCATCTGCGAAAAGCGGCAGCGGTGCGCTTGCCGACATCTCTTCAGGCTCTTCGGTTTCCGCCTTTTTTTCTTCAACGGTCACGTCAATGTCGGTATCTTCTGCCGGCTCCTCTTTTTCTTCAGGAGCTTTCACCGCAAGATCTGATGCTTCTTCCTCTTCTTTCTGAATAATATTCAGCGGAAGCTCTTTTTCTTCTTCAAAAATAAGCCCTTTAAATCCGTCGCTCTGCAATTCCTGCGGCTGAGGGATCGGCTCGCTTTTCGGTGCACGCATAACCTTTGTGCCGCAATCGGGGCAAAACAAATCTTTTTCTTCAAGCTTGTTTCCGCATTTTCTGCAAAACATGGCGATTCTCCTTCCGCTCGGTTATGTCTGAAATTATCCGTATTGTCCCGAGCCTGTTCATGATTTCTCTTTTGCTGCCGTGAAGCTGTCAGAGCGGTTCTCCGCAGCATCCGCAGAAATTCACACCTGTTATATTGCGTCTGCCGCAGTTGCCGCAGAACGTATAGCTTATCATTATTGCTTCAAGCGGACTCTTATTCACCTGCGCAGGAGGTGCTGCAGGTAAAGGCTGGGACAGATTTGCCGTTTGAGGCACCGAATCCGGTTGCTTGGGTGCATCAGAAAAAACAGTTTCTTCCGCTCTGACCGTCACATCCGAAAGCTGCGTTTTCGCCTGTGCATCAATTCCCGCAAGGTTAAAACCGCAAGTGCGGCAAACTGTATCGCCGTTATTTATTCTGTTGCCGCATACAGGACAAAACACTTTCTGTCACCTCATTATGAAACTTAATTTACAGAACTATATTAACATATGCAGCCGTTATATTGTCGCTTTCGCCTGCCTGCTTTGCGCCGAAAATCAGATTTTCGCACACGGCTTTTGCTTCGCCGCTTGCAGAAATAATTTCGGCAAGCCGAATATCGTTCTGTCTTTTATAAACGCCGTCGCTGCAAACCACAAATCCGTTGACGGCATTGTTGAGCGCACCGTAGCAAATATCGCATTTTATGCTTTTTTTATGGCCCAGCCCGTCTGTCAGGGCAGACTGAACATATTGGCGGCCGTTGCGCTCCTTGACAATATCTTTGGAATGGTCGGTTGTTATCTGATACACCTTTCTTTCCAAAGCGGAATAAGCATAAATCCTCGAATCACCCACATGGGCAAAATAATATAAGCCGCCGTATATAACCAGAAGAGAAAGGGTTGTTGCCGACTTGGTCTGATTCTGCTCGTTAAAGGAATAAACCTCGTTGTTTATTCCGAAAACAAGCTCGGAAAGGTTATCGGTTGTTTTTCTGCTGTCGCTGCCCAGACCGCAAATGAGGAAATTTTTCCACCATTCTTCAATATACTGAGCCGCCTTTGAGCTGGCAACCTCTCCGAATTTAAGACCGCCCACTCCATCGGCAACCGCAAAAACGCCTGCGCTGCCGTCAGGAGTAACATTATAATATAAAGCATCCTGATTAACCTGCTTGACTCTGCCGATATCAGAAATACCGTAAAAGCTTATAATCATCAAATCACCTTATCTGACTTTGAAAACAAACTGAACATCTGCTACAGAAAGCACCGAGCCGTCTGTTATTCTCTGCTCTGCACCGGGAGTAAGCTTGTTTCCGTTGATAAATGTGCCGTTAAGGCTGTTGAGGTCAATAATTGAGCATTCGCCGTTCCTGATAACAGCCTTGCAATGCACTCGGCTTACAAGGTTGCTGCCTCTTACAACGCCGTCAACTCTCTGCTGGCTCTTTCCGATAACAAATTCCGTCTTGTTGATTTCAATATCGGGTGTTGCACCCTTGCTGCAAAGAACAAAGGTTTTTTTCTGAACCGATGGAGCAGGAGAAGCATACTGCTGCTGAGGAGCTGCGTATGAATGTGCCTGAGGCGGTGCAGGAGGAGCGTACCGCTGAGGAGCAGGAGCTGCGTACTGCTGAGGGGCAGGAGCTGCCTTGCCACTGATTTCTGCAATCAGGTTTGCGGTTGCCGCATCCCTGAGGTTTTCATATGCATTGTACATTTTAACAATGCTGTCCTTCATCTTCTTTTCAAAATAAGGCAGACAGTCCTCTGTGCCATCCGATTTAAGAGGAAGATAAACAAGGTGAGCTTCATATCTGATTTTGTCAACATAAATCCTGTCAACAGAAAGGTATGTGTTTTCACATCTGAGAATTCTGTTTTCACGGAAATTATTTATCTTTGAAAGAAGGCTTGAGGCAACACTTCTGAACATGGTTGCATTCATGGTAGGCAATAGGTCATAAAGGCTGACAAGCTGAGAATGGTCATAGTTAAGAGTGATAACGCCGTTTGCTGCAGTTTTTGTGCAGGGCACAAAACCTCTGTAAAACTGAGTTTCAAGCGCACGGAAAGCATTTTCATCATAATATGAGGGTACGTTGAAAACAACGGTCAGTCTGCCGGAAGCACTCTGTTCATAGTAAATTTCGTTTGATGTCATAATACTCACCCTTTTATACATTTTGGTAATAGGTATATATAGTTTATTTTACTAAATAGTTTTTTAATTGTCAACAAGCAGTAACGGCTTTAATCATTGCCGCTTCTTTTAGTCTAATAATACCACACTGTTTTCAAACGCCGTAGTCTGAATTTTACTTTCATTTCCGGTAATGATAAACACAAGTATTTCAATAGTTTTCTCTTGCTTACACATAATTAAAACTGCTTTTTTATTTCTGTTTTTTGCCGTAGAAATGATACATTTTGCGTGCAATCAGTTGTTTTTTCACCCGAAGAAATGCGCAGGTATATCGAGGGGGCGAAAAGTCCGTATGTGCGTAAGATGTTGCGCCTATGCCATAAAAAAAGAAAAAGCCGAGGATAGAGAGCATATCTCTTCCTCGGATTTTTCTCGTATAAAACGGGGGGGACAAAAGATGGTAGTGGTTTAAATTATTGGTTTGCTTTCTTGGAATACTTAACAAGGTAAACAACTCTCATAAGAGCGGACTCAACGGGGTTGATTTCCTTTGCCTTGCCGAAAACTTTCGAGCCAAGAAGAGCAAGTGCACTTTTGCTCATAATCATATCAACGGCCTGTGCATCACCCTCAACGGAGCCGCAGCAAAGTGCGCCCTTATCCTTGAGGAGAACTGCATTCTTGCCCTTGATTTTTTTGCCGCAGTTTTCTTCGGTTGCGCATTTAACCTTTGTGCCGCAAATCTGAGCAAAGTCATCAAGCAGGGGCTTCATGGGCTTATGGAGCCTTGAAACAGCCATAACTTCGCTTGATGTGTTATGAATTATATGATTGAATTTGGAATTCGCAAGATAAATATTGCGGTGAGCGAGAGCGGAATCGCCTACGCTGCCTGTGCACTCACAGGTGAAAATATCCATCGCAACTTCAGAGCCGTCAGCCTCATTTTTGAAGATGATTTTGCCGTTCTCTCTATCGTAGTAACTATTATATACCAACGGTTTTTTAATTTCAACTGTTTTTTTGTTTTTAGCAAGCAAATCAGCCATTTTTGAACAAAACTCATCCAGATTATCCGCTTTTATGCCAAGCTTTTCTTTTGCATTTGCAAGGATATAATCTGTGCAAACATTTTCAAGCATATTGGCAACATCAAAAGCTTCTGCGCTGTCCTTGCCGAAGCAAAGAGCGCCGTGGTGAGCCATGATAACAGCCTTTGAAGGCGACATATGCAAGGCATTTGTAACACCTTTTCTGAGCTTCTTTGTACCGGGCAGACCGTAGGAGCCGATAAGCACCTTGCTACCGATAAGCTTTTCAGCCTCGCCTGTAATTTTATCAATACCCTCTGAAAGTGTGCTGATAACTGAAGCAACCTTCTGATGGGTGTGGATAACAAAACCGGCTTCCGGATAAGCTTTATAAACCTCGGCATGGATACCCTTTTCCGATGAGGGCTTAACGCTGCCGCCCCATTCAAGGGTTTCAACAGCAACCTCAACGATATCATCGGGAGTAAGACCGATATATGATTTGCCGCTGGGAGTTATAACAAAAGTTTTTTCGTCAACACGGCAGCTGACGTTACCCCAGGTTCTTGCAATAAGACCTGTTGCAACAAGCTTTTCGCCTGCTTCGATGACGAGTTTTTTTGCGGTTAAAACATCCATTTTTATTATCCTTTCGGAGAACATGGGAAGCGGTTGCCCGCCTCCCGAGTGTTAAATCTTAATTATTTCTCAAGGCAAACGATGTTCTCGAATACTCTGTCAAATGCAGCGATTGCATCGTCAATCATTTCGGGTGTGTAAGCAGCGCTTGTGTAAAGACGGCTGCCTGCAAGAGTTACAAGACCTTCTGCCATGTAAGCTGCGCCCATGTGAGTCATTTCTTTCTTGCGTGCGGATGTTGCGCTGAGAACGCCGGGGATACCCCAAGGCTTCTTCCAGTTGATGGAGAAGTTCAGTGTGCCAACTGTTTCGAGGTGGCAGATTGAACCCTGGTTGAATGCAACGAAGGGAAGATTTCTTCTCTTGATGATTTCCTGAAGACCTGCTGTAAGTCTGTCACCCATAAGAGCTGCCTTGTAGCAAGCATCAGCCTTTTCCATTTCTTCAAGCATTGTGTAACCTGCGATACAGCTGAGGGGGTTAGCGCTCATTGTGCCGCCGCAGAATGCCTTCTTGATCTTCTTGCCTGTATCGTCAAGACCTGCGCCGAGATACTTCATATATTCTCTCTTACCGCCGAGACCGCCTGCGCCGGGATAACCGCCTGCCATAACCTTGCCGAAAACGGTGAGGTCGGGTGAGCAGCCGAAGTAGCCCTGAGCACCGCTCATGCTTACGCGGAAAGCTGTAACAACTTCGTCGAAGATAAGGAGTGCGCCGTATTTGCGGCAAAGGGTTTCAACGCCCTTGCAGAAGTTCTTATCAACGGGTCTTGTGCCGCTTTCGGGACCAACGGGCTCAAGCATAACAGCTGCTGTGCCGCCCTTGAGTCTGTTAGCCTTGAGCTTTCTTTCAAGGTCATTGAGGTCGCCGGGGAAGAATTCTTCTGTATCTCTGAAGCAGAAGAGCGGAACACCTGTTGCCTGAGTGAACTTTGAACCGGGAACACGGATGCCGTAGCCGAGCTGATCTGACCAGCCGTGGTAAGCGCCGCCCATCTTAAGAATCTTTTTCTTGCCTGTTGCAAGGCGGGCAACACGGATAGCTGTCATACAAGCTTCTGTACCTGAACCGAGCATACGGAACATGTCAACGTTGGGGATAAGGTCAGCAATCTTCTTGCCGAGCTTATATTCATATTCGTGGAAAAGACCTGT
>JAZNPG010000025.1:0-29269 GCA_045589555.1 Acutalibacteraceae bacterium | reverse complement strand
AAACAATGCCAAATGGACAGGCAGACTCCCGTCGGGCGAGCGTATAATTGCCAAAACCTGCATTTATAATTATCCTGACGGCTCTCATGCAGGTGCGGTCAGATTCATGATTTCGCTTGAAAGAATTGAAAATCAGCTTGTAAGTCTTACCGTAACGGTTATAATCACGGCAGTAGCTTTGTTTATGCTTCTGATGCTTTCGGGCAGCTTTTTCATCCGTTCAATCATCAACCCTCTCAAGGATGTCGGCGAAACAGCAAAGAAAATAGCGGGCGGCGACCTTGAGGCGAGAATTGACCATTATCCCTATAATGATGAAATCGGTGAACTCTGCACAACAATCAACGATATGGCAACCAAGCTTTCCGTGACCGACAGGCTTAAGAACGATTTCATTTCAACCGTATCCCATGAGCTCAGAACTCCGCTTACCGCAATCAAGGGCTGGGGCGAAACTCTTCTCCAGATTGGTGATACCGATTCCTCCATGTCGCAAAGAGGTATGAGCGTTATTATCAGCGAAGCTTCAAGGCTTAATGAAATGGTTGAAGAATTGCTCGATTTCTCAAGAATGAGCAGCGGCAGAATGAAGCTTAATTTTGAAAAAATAGATATTCTTGCAGAGCTTGATGAGGTTGTTTTCGCTTTAAGAGAACGGGCTGTTAAAGACGGCATCGAAATAATTTATAACGTTCCTCATCTTCCCGCTCCGGCAACGGCCGATGCTTCAAGGCTTAAGCAGGTGTTTATCAATGTTCTTGATAACGCTCTCAAATATTCTGAGCACGGCGGCAAGATTATTGTTCTTGCAGAAATGCCTAACCCTGCAACGCTCGTTGTAACAATGAGCGATACGGGTATCGGCATATCGGCGGAGGATTTACCCAATGTTAAAGAAAAATTCTATAAGGTTGATTCCACAATAAGAGGCTCAGGTATCGGTCTTGCCGTTGTTGATGAAATAATCAAGCTTCATAACGGCGAATTTGAAATTGCCAGTGTCTACGGCGAAGGAACAACCGTTACAATTACTTTACCCTTAGACCCTGCCGAATCTTCAGCAGAGCCTCAGGCTGAAACGGAAGGAGATATAACAGCAAATGAGCAAACAGAAAAAGAATAATGAATATGTTGCCGTTGGCGGTCAGGCTCTCATGGAGGGCATAATGATGAAAGGTCCCAAGGGTATGGCGGTTTCGCTCCGTCTGCCTGACGGCTCAATCGAAACCCAGATGAAGGATTTCGTTTCAATCAGAAAAAAATTCAAGTTTTTCAATATTCCTCTTATCAGAGGCGTTGTGTCATTCGTTGAGTCCATGATAAGCGGCTACAAGCTTCTCATGGAGTCCGCTGAAAAAACCGCAATGGATGACCTTGAAGCAGAAAACGAATCAAAGCTCGATAAATGGATAAGCGACCATTTTGGACCCAAGATGATGGCAGTTATCGGTTTCATTGCGGCGGTGCTCGGCATCGGTCTTGCATTTGTTCTCTTTATGTATCTTCCCTCGCTTTCGTTTGACCTTGTCAACAAATATCTTGCCAACGGCGCAATTGAAATGTGGCGGGCAATTTTTGAGGGAATAATAAGAGTAATAATTTTCATCATCTATATGGCCCTTGTTGCAAGAATGAAGGAAATCCGCAGAGTTTATATGTACCACGGTGCGGAGCATAAAACAATCTTCTGCTTTGAACACGGCAAAGAGCTTACCGTTGCAAATATCAGAGAAGAAAAGCGTTTCCATCCCAGATGCGGAACAAGCTTCATCTTTGTAACTATAATTCTCAGCATTCTTATTTCGTCAATCGTTTCTATCAGCTTCCCTGCGCTTACGGCTAACCGCTGGGTATGGATGGCTACAAAAGTTCTCATGCTTCCCGTTATAATGGGTATCGGATTTGAATTCATCCAGCTTGCAGGCAAGTATCCCAATAAATTTACAAAGCTTCTTTCGGCACCCGGCTTGCTTATGCAGAGAATCACAACCGTTGAGCCGACGGATGATATTATCGAGGTCGCCATTGAATCAATGAAAGCGGCATTAACCGGTGAAGTTCCTGAAAAGGAAGAAAAAACTGAAGAAGCCGAAGAAAAGACCGAAGCTTCAGAGGATAATTCATGATTATCAGAGATTTGTTCTCGGATGCTGTTAACAGGCTTGTTTCGTGTGGAGTTGAAAACGCACGCAATGAAGCAAGGTGGATTTTTGAAGCTGCATTTGAATGCGGCAGAGAATATGCCGTTCTTCACAGCGGCGATGAGGCTTACAGCAAAAAAGCTGAACGGTTTTATACGATGATTAACAGCCGCGCACAGGGAATGCCCGTTCAGTATGTTATCGGCGAGTGGGATTTTTACGGCGAGAGCTTCAGGGTGGGCGAGGGTGTTCTTATTCCCCGACCCGAAACCGAAATGCTTGTTGATTTTGCCCTCGGTTATCTCAAAGATAAAAAAAATCCCGTTGTTTTTGATTTATGCGCAGGCTCGGGATGCATCGGTCTTAGCGTTGCAAAAAACAGACCCGATGCAAAGGTTTATCTGCTTGAAAAATCAGAAGAAGCTTTCGGATACCTTTCAGCAAACAAAAATCAGCTCAGCTGCAATAATGCAGAGCTTATCGGAGGCGATTTGTTCAGCGGATTTGAAAGCTTTGATATTCCGCAACCCGATCTGATTCTTTCAAACCCTCCCTATATTGAATCGTCGGAAGTTCCTCTTCTCCAGAAAGAGGTTCAGAGAGAGCCCTCCATGGCTCTTGACGGCGGCGAGGACGGCTATGATTTTTACAGGGCTCTTGCCATGAAATGGCTTCCCTTCTGCAAGGGAGCAATTGCGGTTGAATGCGGAGAAAACCAGACACAAAAGATAGAAAAATTATTCAGCGTATTATGTACCGAGGTTCATTCTGAAAATGATTTTAACGGAATCGGCAGAATGGTATGCGGCATTATCGGCACGGAAAGGTTTTAGTATGTTATATGATTTGATTATGAGCGGCGGAGATATGACCGAGGTTCTTATCGGTGTTATGGCGAGCGTTTTCGTTGTGTTCTGCACTCTGCCGATTCATGAATATGCACACGCATTTGTTGCTACAAAGCTCGGAGATGAAACTCCCAGACTCAAGGGCAGATTAACTCTCAATCCTCTTGCGCATATCGATATTATCGGTGCGATTATGATTATCGTTGTCGGCTTCGGCTATGCAAAGCCTGTTCCCGTTAACGCAAGACGCTTCAAGAATCCCAAGGCAGGCATGGCGCTTACAGCTTTTGCAGGCCCGATGTCAAACATCGTTATGGCTCTGTTTTTCCTGCTTCTTTCAAACGGTGCTGCGATGATTTATAACAGCTCTTTTGCTCTTGTGTGGTATGTTTCATGTGCGTTTTTCAGCTATGCGGCGGTAATCAATGTGAGTCTTGCGGTGTTTAACTTTCTTCCCATTCCGCCTCTTGACGGCTCAAAAATTCTCGCTCTTATAATTCCCCCGAAATATTATTTCAAGTATATGCAGTATGAGCGCTATATTATCTATGCAGTTTTTGCGCTTATAATTTTCGGCGTGCTTGATGCCCCTCTTTCATTCTTTACCGGAATCATTATGAACGGTCTCAAGTGGGTTGCCGATTTGCCATTTAAATTAATTGCAGGTTAATAATCAATCCCGTGTGAAGGGAGTTTAAAATTCTTGGATAAAATTCAGTATAAGCTTGAAGTTTTTGAAGGACCGATGGACCTTCTGCTTCAGCTCATAAGTAAAAAGAAATTAAGCATCAACGATGTTCCGATTATGGAAATCATAGAGCAGTATCTTGAATATGTCCGTTTGATGCAGGAGGATAACCTTGATGTTTCAAGCGAATTTCTTGAAATGGCTGCAAGGCTTCTCTACATCAAAACCGTTTCGCTTCTGCCTGTTCACGAAGAGGCTGAAAAGCTTGTTGAGGAGCTCCGCGGCGAGCTGACGGAATATCAGGATTGCAAGCTTGTTGCAGGCAAATTGCAGCAGCAGGCAAAGGGCTTTGAATTCTACGGCAGAGAGCCCGAGGAGTTTGAGCCTGATATGACTTACACCAGAACTCACGAACCCGTTGAGATTTATAAAGCTTATCTCGCGGCAGTCGGCAAGGGTATGCGCCGTTTGCCGCCGCCGATTGAAGCATTCAAGGGCATTGTTGCCCATAAGATTGTTTCGGTTGCATCGAGAATAAGCGTAATAATAGACAGATTCCGAAACAGCAAAAAGCAGAAGTTTTCTTCGTTTTTTGAAGGCTCGGAGTCCCGCTCCGAAATGGTCGCAACCTTTCTTGCCCTGCTTGCTATGGCGAAGGCAAAAAGACTTTATTTTGACGGCAGCGGCGAAAATGTTGACGTAACCTTGCTTCAGGGCAGAGGGGAGAGTATTGAAATTGACGAATGAACAGATTCGTGCGGCGTGCGAGGCAATTTTGTTTGCATCGGGCGAGCCGCTTGAATGTGCCAGAATTGCGGAAGCGCTTGAGCTTGATATGGATACTGTTTCGGGCGCTTTATGGGAGCTTGCCCGCACTCTTGATGAAAGAGGCAGCGGAATCTGCCTTCTGCGTCTTGGCAGCAAATATCAGCTTTGCTCAAGGGTTGAATATGCCCAGCAGGTAAGAAGTGTTCTTGATATAAAAAAGAATGCACCGCTTTCGCCCGCTGCGTTTGAAGTGCTTGCGGTTGTGGCTTATAACCAGCCCGTAACCAAAGCGTATGTTGAGCAGATAAGAGGCGTTGATTGCTCCGGCGTAATTTCAACGCTTTGCCAGAAAGGTCTGCTCGAAGAAAAAGGCAGGCTTGATTTGCCCGGCAGACCTTTGCTTTACGGCACAACGCCCGATTTTCTGCGTTGCTTCTGCCTGACCTCTCTTTCGGAGCTGCCTGAGCTTCCTGAAAGACCTGAGGTTGAAGATTTGCAGGATGACGAAATCAACAACGAGCAGGGCGAGCAGATAAGAAACTTTTTCCAGACAGATGAACAAACGGAAGAATAATGTGAATGATTGAGAAGGAGGCGGCAGTGTGACAGCGCTCTACATAATACTCGGAATCATTGCGTTTTTTGTGATTCTTCTTTCAATTAAAATTGCGGTAACGGTTCATTATGAGGATGATGTTGCCGTTAGTGTTAAATGGCTGTTTATTAAAATAAATATTCTTCCCAAGCATGAAAAAAAGCCGAAGAAGGAAAAGCCGAAGAAAGAGAAAAAGAAGAAAGAAGAAAAACCCAAGGAAGAAAGCGAAATAGTCAAGGAGCCCAAGAAGAAAAAGAAGGGCGACAACATGTTCGTCAGGTTTTATAAAAACCGCGGCGTCGGCGGAGTTGTTCAGCTTCTTAAGGATGCGGCAAAAGCCCTTGGCGGAATGTTTGGCAGAATAGGCAGAGCTTTCCTTTTTGAAGAGCTCTATGTTTCACTTGATATCGGCGGCGGCGATTCAGCAGATACAGCCATAAAATACGGCAAGGTTTGCGCAGCGGCTTTCCCTGCAATGGGTCTTATAGTCAATAAAGCGAGAGTTAAAAAGTATAACCTTGAAATAACTCCCGATTTTATCTACGGCAAAACAGCCGCAAGGCTGCACACAAAGATTTCTCTCAGACCGATAAAGCTTATCAACGCAGTATTTGTTCTGGTCTTTGAGCTTCTCTTCAAAGTTGTATTTAAGCTGCTTAAGCACAGCAAGGCTCCCGAAGAGCCCAAAGTGGAAAAGCAGGTAAATAAATAATTTTTTTCAAATAACAGAAAGGTGGAAAACAAAATGAAAGAACAGTCAGCATCAGGAATCCTCGGCACATCAATTGAAAAAATCAAGGACCTCGTAGATGTAAGCACAATTATCGGTGATCCCATTAAAATCAGCGAAACTCTTCAGATTATACCCGTTTCAAAGGTTACATACGGCTTTGCTTCAGGCGGCACAGATTTCCCCTCAAAGAGCAACGCAGAGCTCTTCGGCGGCGGCGGCGGAGCTGGCATCACAATCACTCCCGTTGCATTTCTTGTTATCAATAACGGCAGCGTAACAGTCAGATATCTCAACGCAGCAGAAGGCTCGGTCGAAAGAGCAATCGGCATGATTCCCGATGTTGTTGATAAGGCAACAGAGGTTATCACAAAGCTCAAGACCAAGGATAACACCGTTGAAGAAGCTATCAACGATTATATGGAAACTCCCGCAGCAGAAGAAACAAAGGCATAATTATTCCTGAAAAATCCTCATATATTTAGATAAGCCGTGCATTTTGCGCTGCTATTACCTGAATGTGAGGATGAGTTTTGTGAAAAGAATAGTATCTGCCGTAACCGCAGCGGTTATTGTATTTTTGTCGGTTGTAGCAGCCGATGCATCGGCTATGAGCATCAGCGCTCAGAGCGCAGTTCTTATGTGCGTTGAAAGCGGCGAAATTCTGTTTGAACAGAATGCTCATGAGCAGCTTTCAATGGCAAGCACAACCAAAATAATGACCTCGCTGCTTGCTCTCGAGGCGGCTGTGCCCGAAAAAGAAATTGTTGTTACAAAAGAAATGGTTTCGGTTGAAGGTACTTCAATGGGTCTTATGCCCGGTGACAGCATTTCAATGCGTGAGCTGGTTTACGGTATGCTTCTCCAGTCGGGTAACGATGCGGCAAATGTTGTTGCAACCGTCCTTGGCGGCAACGCAAAGGGCTTCGCGGAAATGATGAACGCAAGAGCTGACGAAATCGGTATGAAAAACACCAATTTTGTCACCGCTTCGGGTCTTGACGATGATGAGCATTATTCAACGGCTTACGATATGGCTCTGCTTGCTGCGGAATGCCTGAAAAACCCCGAGTTTGCGGCAATCTGTTCGCAAAAGAATGCAAGACTCACTTACGGCAACCCTCCTTATGCGAGAACGGTTACCAACCATAACCGTCTTTTGTGGAGCTATCCCGATGCAGTCGGTGTTAAAACGGGCTTCACAAAAAAGAGCGGCAGATGTCTTGTGAGTGCGGCAAAAAGGGGAGGAATAACCCTTGTTGCGGTTACTCTCAATGCACCCGACGACTGGTCTGACCATAAGGAAATGCTTGATTACGGCTTTTTAGTTTGCAAAAGCGGTTTGCTGACCTGCGATTTATCGCGGATAACTCTGCTTGTTTACGGCGGAAATAAGTCAGCCGTGCCGTTAAAGCTTTCTTATGAATCGGAAGGCCTTGCAGGCTGTGACTGCATTCTGCTGATAAGACCGTATGAGTATGCGCCGGTTTATGAAGGCGATTTCGTCGGCAAAGCGGTGTTTATGTACGGAGATAAGGTTGTTGAAGAGATACCCGTTGAAGCAGCAGAAGATGTTTCGGCAGTTATTTTGCCCGTGCAAAATAAAAGCGCCGAAAAAGGTTTTTTCACAAAGCTATTTGACAAAATAAAAGAATTAATTCAGAGGTGAAATCGGTTTGTCCGATAATAAAATCAGACTCCAGAAATTTCTTTCCGAGGCAGGCGTTGCTTCAAGAAGAAAGGCGGAAGACTTGATAAGAGCAGGCAAGGTCAAGGTCAACGGCACAGTTGCGCAAATCGGTGATAGCGTTGACCCTAAAAAAGACACTGTTCTTGTAAGCGGCAAGAAAGTCAGAAAAGAAGGCTCTCTTCGTTATATCCTGCTCAATAAACCCAGAGGCTATGTTACAACAACTGATGATGAGCTCGGCAGGAAATGTGTTCTTGAGCTTGTTTCGGATGTTAAAGAAAGAATCTATCCTGTCGGCAGGCTTGACAGGGTTTCGGAAGGCGCGCTCATTCTTACAAATGACGGTGCGTTTGCCAATGCAATGATGCATCCGTCAAGACATGTTCCCAAAACATACAGAGTAACAGTTCGCCCCGAAATAACGGGTGAGCAGGTTGATATTCTTTCGACAGGTGTTGAAATTGACGGCAGAATGACCGCTCCCGCAGATGTCAGAGTGCTTCAGAAAGAAGAAGGCAGGTCGGTTGTTGAGATAGTTCTTTATGAAGGCAGAAATAGGCAAATTCGCCACATGTGTGAAGCGCTGAACCTTGAGGTTGCAAGGCTTCGCAGAATAGCAGTCGGCTCTGTAAAGCTCGGTATGCTTCAGACGGGCGAATGGCGTGACCTTACTCCTGACGAGATTGAAAAGCTTCTTTTTCAGGCAGGAGTCAAAAAGAAAGGCGGCAGCACAAAATGATAACCTTTCTTCCTGACCGTAAGCAGGATGTTTTCTGCTTCAGAGCGTTTGAAAATGAAAAGGAGCTCGGTTTCTGCACTTATAAAAACGAAGGCTACCGAATGGTTTTTCTTTCAATGGAGTGCAGCGATGATATTGCCGCAGAGGGTCTTGCAAGGGCTGCCATGAACAGCGCCGCGAATCAGAACGCATATCTTGCCGTTATTTCAAAAGAGCTTTACCGCCCTGCATTTGCAAGGCTTGGTTTTAAGAATGAGGATAATTCTTTCGTTGAAATTCCCGAAGCTCTTGCGGGCGGCTGCTCCTGTTCACACAAATAATCACGGAGATGAATTTTAATGATAAAAAGTATGACCGGTTACGGCAGAAGCCAGCAGCTTGCCGACGGTATGAACATAACGGTTGAAATTAAAAGCGTCAACCACAGATATTTTGAGTTTTCCTCAAGGCTTCCCAGAAGTTACGGCTTTCTTGATGAAAAGCTTAAAAGCTTTTTCATGGGTAAGCTCACAAGAGGCAAAATGGAATGCTATGTGCAGATTGAAACTGTTGAAGAGCCTGACACAATAATCAGCGTTAATCATCCTCTTGTCAAGGGGTATCTTGATGCATATAAAGAGCTTTCAGAAACCTACGGACTTGAGAATGATATCAAGGTTTCCGATATTTCAAGAGTCAGCGATATTTTTTCAATCCGCAAGCAGGCTGCAGATGAGGATAAAATCTGGGCAGCGGTGCAGAGCGTTGCGCAGGAAGCGCTCAACGGCTTTGTTGCAATGCGTGAACGCGAGGGCTCAAGACTTAAAGATGATATTCTTTCAAGGCTTGAAACAATTCTTGAAAACGTTGCTTATATTGAGGAACGTTCTCCCGAAACGGTTAAGGAATATAACGAAAAGCTTCTTGGCAGACTCAGAGAAATGCTTGCCGACTCACATATCGATGAGCAGAGAATTCTTACAGAGGCAGCGATTTTTGCCGATAAAATAGCGGTTGCGGAAGAAACCGTAAGGCTTCGCAGCCATATTTCGCAGATGCGTTCATTCCTTGAAGCGAGCGAAGCGGTCGGCAAAAAGATGGATTTCCTCATTCAGGAATTCAACAGAGAAGCTAACACAATCGGCTCAAAGGCTCAGGATGTTGAAATTGCACGCAGAGTTGTTGCAATCAAGGCAGAGATTGAGAAAATCCGTGAGCAGATTCAGAATATAGAATAAAACGGAGGCAAAGCGATGAAGCTGATAAATATCGGTTTCGGTAATATGGTTAATGCAAGCAGACTTGTTGCCATAGTCAGCCCCGAGTCAGCGCCCATTAAGCGCATTATTCAGGAATGTAAAGAAAAAGGAACGCTTATCGACGCAACTCACGGCAGACGCACAAGAGCTGTTATCATTACCGACAGCGACCATGTAATTCTTACATATCTTCAGAGCGAAACTGTTGCAAACAGACTTAATGACGATATGGACGAGCTTGATGAAGAGGAGGATGAAGAATGAGCGATAATGGAATTCTTATCATTCTTTCGGGTCCTTCGGGCTCAGGCAAGGATACAGTTTTAAACAGGCTTGTTGAAGTTGACAGTAATGTTAAAGTATCTATTTCCATGACTACCCGTGAAAAACGTGACGGTGAAATTGACGGCTTTCATTATTATTTCGTAAGCAGAGAATACTTTGAAAAAAAGGTTTCTGAAAACAGAATGCTCGAATATGCGGAATACGCAAAGAATTATTACGGCACACCTGCAGAGCCCGTTGACGAAATGCTCAGCCAGGGTAAATCCGTAATTCTTAAGATTGAGGTTCAGGGTGCTGAAAAAATCAGAAACCGTTATGATAACGTTATCAGCATTTTCCTTATGCCGCCCTCAATGAGAGTTCTTGAAGAAAGGCTCAGAGGCAGAGGCAGCGAGGATGAAGAAACCGTTCAGCACAGGCTGTTTATTGCCCGTGAAGAAATCCGCAGGGCATATGAATATGATTATGTTGTTTTCAATGATACTGTTGAAAATGCAGTTAACGGAATTGAAGCAATCATCAGAGCCGAAAGGCAGAAAATTGAAAGAAATAAAACTATCATAAGCGAGGTAATCAACAATGTTTAATCCCGATCTCAGAGGCGTTCTTAAAAATCACCTCAGCCGCTATTCACTTGTAACCGCAACTGCAAAAAGAGCAAGAGAAATTTCAGAAGCAGCAGAAGAAAACAAAGAAATCATGACAGAGAAGCCCGTCAGCGTTGCTCTTGAAGAGATTCTTGACGGCAAGTTCACAATCATTGAACCCGAGGAAATCAGAAACATCTGATTATCCTCAAAAATGAAGGGAGTTGAATCAGATGAAATATGCAAAGGTCGCCGTTGAATCGGCTGTTTATACCTTTGATAAAGCATTTGATTATGAAATTCCCGCTTCACTTGAACAGTCCGTAAAAAAAGGGTGCAGGGTAACCGTGCCCTTCGGCAACGGTAACAAAAAACGCATCGGTGTTGTGTATGACGTCTGCGATTTTACCGAGAGCAAAAGAGTTAAAAAAATAACCGATGTTCTCGATAAAGAGCCGATGCTCGGTGAGGAAATGCTTTCGCTTGCCGAATGGATTAAAGACAGAACCTTCTGCACTCTCTATGAGGCGGCAAAGGTTATGCTTCCGTCAGGAATCAATCATAAAATGGTTCTTTCCTATGCGGCAGACCCCGAGGCGGATTCCAAAAAGATTGATGCTCTTGAGGGCGTTGAAAAGGAATTCTATGATTATGTTGTAAAAAAAGCGGTTTTTGTTAAGGCGGAAACTGTTTTCAATGCGCTTTCCGTTAAAGCGGATTCTGAAATTCCCGCATCGCTTGTGCGCAAAGGTCTGCTTCTGACAAGCAGCGATGCCGTCAGAAACCTCGGCGACCTTTCCGTAAGAATGATGCGCCTTGTTCCGGGTGAAGAAAATATAAAGCTTACCCCGAAGCAAAAGCAGATTTATGATGTGCTTTGCGATGTCGGCACAGCAAGCGTTAAGGAGCTTTGTTATTTCACAGGGCTTACACCTGCGGTTGCAAATGCCCTTGTTAAAAACGGAGTTGCCGAATTCTATGAGCAGCCCGTTATGAAGCTGCCTGATTATACAAACCGTAAAGGGGAGCGAACCGTTATTTCTCTGACGGATGAGCAAAGGAGTGCTTATTCAAAGCTTTCTTCTCTTGCCCAAAGCGGCAAGCCCTCTGTTTCGCTTCTTTACGGCGTAACGGGCAGCGGCAAAACATCGGTTTATATGAAAGTTATCGATGATGTTATCGATTCGGGCAGAACGGTTATCGTTATGGTGCCTGAAATCGGATTAACTCCGCAGACTCTTTCGCTTTTTTGCAAGCGTTACGGCGATAAGGTGGCTGTTTTTCATAGTGCGCTTTCAATAAGAGAGCGTCTTGAAGAGTGGAAAAGAGTTAAAAGCGGCAATGCAAAAATCGTAATCGGCACAAGGAGTGCTGTTTTTGCCCCTCTTGAAAACATCGGTCTTATAATCGTTGACGAAGAACAGGAGCATACATATAAATCCGAGCAATCTCCGAGGTACAGCGCAATCGATGTTGCGAAATTCAGGGCGGCATATAACAATTGCCTGCTTCTGCTCGCTTCCGCAACTCCGAGCGTTGAAAGCTATGCTGCCGCAAAAAGCGGTAAATATGAGCTTTGTACTCTTACAAAGCGTTACGGCAACGCAGTTTTGCCCGAAGTTTTGACCGTTGATATGCGAACGGAAGAAAAAGCTGCGGGCAGCAAAGCAATTAGCAAAACTCTTTATGATTCATTAAAGCAAAACCTTGAAAACGGCAGACAGTCAATTCTGCTTATAAACAGGCGGGGATTTCATACCTTTGCCGCCTGTAACTCCTGCGGCGAGGTTATCTGCTGCCCGCAGTGCAGTATTTCAATGACTTATCATTCGGCGAACAACCGCCTGATGTGCCATTATTGCGGTCATTCCGTACCGTTTTCAAGCAAGTGCCCCGAATGCGGAGAGGATGCCGTGAGATATTCGGGCTTCGGCACACAAAAAATTGAGGAAGAGCTTTTTGCTCTTTTACCTGAAGCAAAAATAGTGAGAATGGATACGGATTCCACGGCAGGCAAGAATTCTCATGAAAAGCTTCTGGATAGTTTCGCAAAAGGTGAATACGATATAATGATAGGCACGCAAATGGTCGCAAAAGGTCTGAATTTCCCGAATGTTACGCTTGTCGGCGTTGTTTCGGTTGACCAGCAGCTTTATAATGACGATTTCCGCAGCCTTGAAAAAACCTTTTCGCTGCTGACTCAGGTTGTGGGCAGGGCAGGCAGAGGTGAGCTTGAAGGGCTTGCCGTAATCCAGACTCTCACTCCTGAAAACGAAATAATCCGCATTGCAGCAAAGCAGGATTATGACGAATTCTTTGATACCGAAATTAAGCTGCGCAAAGCGCTGGTTTATCCGCCTTATTGCGATTTATGCGTAGTCGGATTTACGGGAAGCAATGAAACTGTTGTTAAATCGGCAGCAATCAATGCTCTCAATCTTATAAAGGACTTCACAAGCGGCGAATTCAAGGGAGAGAAAATAATTACTCTCGGTCCAATGCCTGCCAGGGTTGCAAAAATCAGCGGCAGATTCCGTTACAGGATTATTATAAAATGCCGCAATTCAAAAAGATTCAGGCAGATGATATCAAAGCTGCTCATTGAAATGGGCACGGATAACCGCTTCTCAAGTATAACAACATTTGCGGATATCAACCCCGAATCTTCAATGTAATACTTAATTATAATCATTATTATTAACCGTTTTTATCAGAGGTTACTTGAAAGGTGACAAAAATACTATGGCTATCAGAAATATTGTGAAAATCGGCGATCCGATTCTTGCAAAAACCTCAAGAAAAGTTGAAAAATTCGATGCCCGTCTGTGGACTCTGCTTGACGACATGAAGGAAACCATGTATGCGGCAAACGGCGTAGGTCTTGCGGCTGTGCAGGTAGGCATCTTAAGACGCGTTGTGGTCATCGACTGCGGCGACGGATATATAGAACTCATTAACCCCGAAATTGTTAAAAGGGAAGGCGAGCAGTTTGCCGAAGAGGGCTGCCTTTCTCTGCCGGGTGAGGTCGGCGTTACCTGCAGACCTGCAACCGTAAGGGTACAGGCGCAGGACAGAAACGGCAAATGGTGTGTCTATACGGGCGAAGACCTCAAGGCAAGATGCTTCTGCCATGAGCTTGACCATCTTGACGGCATTGTTTTTACCCAGCGTGTAATTAAAAAGGAGAATGCCGAATGAGAATAGTTTTTATGGGTACGCCCGAGTTTGCCGTGCCCTGCCTTCAGAAGCTGATTGACTGCGGTCATGAGGTTACGGGCGTTTTTACGCAGCCCGATAAGCCTCAGGGAAGAAAAATGGTTTTAACTCCGCCTCCCGTTAAAGTGCTTGCAACGGAAAACGGTATAAAAGTTTATCAGCCCGTAAAAATGCGTGACGGTACTGCTCTCGAAATGCTAAAAGAAGCAAATCCCGAGCTTGTTATAGTTGTTGCTTACGGCAAAATACTGCCAAAGGAAATTCTTGAATTTCCTGATTTCGGCTGCATCAATATTCATGCATCGCTTCTTCCTCTTCTCAGAGGTGCGGCTCCCATTCAGTGGTCTGTTATAAACGGCTTTGAAAAAACGGGCGTAACCTCAATGCAGATGGATGAGGGGCTTGATACGGGCGATATGCTTATTAAGAGCGAGCTTGAAATCGGCGAAAACGATACTGCAGGCGATATTCACGATAAGCTTTCGCAGCTTGGCGCAGATGTTCTTGAAAAAACAATCAATGCTCTGCTCAAGGGCGAGCTTTCTCCCGAAAAACAGAATCATGAGGCGTTCACCTATGCGCCCATGCTTTCAAAAGAGCTTTCTCCCGTTGACTGGAGTTGCTCTGCGAAAGAAATTCATAATAAAATCAGGGGACTTTCACCCTGGCCGTCAGCCAATGCGGTTTTAGGCGGCAAAAAGGTAAAAATTCATAAATCAATTCTCGCTCCCGAAAAAGGCACCAAAGCAGGCGAAATCGTTTGTGCGGATAAACGTCTTGTTGTTTCCTGCGGTGACCTTAACTGCATTGAAATCCTCGAGCTTCAGGCAGAAGGCAAAAAATCAATGAATGCGGCTGATTATCTGAGGGGTAACGCTGTTGCGGTTGGTACGGTTATGGAATAATTTGTATTCCGTTGTGTGAAAGGAGATTATTTATGTTTTACTTTATGGATTACTGGTATATAATCCTTGTTATACCTGCCATGATTCTTTCGGCATGGGCTCAGTTTAAGGTTAAATCAACCTTTAATAAGTATTCTAAGGTTATAAATAACAGAAATGTTACCGGTGCTTATGCAGCGCAGGCAATTCTCAGCTATTACGGAATTACCGATGTCAGAATCGAGCGTGTTGCAGGCAAGCTTTCTGACCATTATGACCCCAAAGCAAAGGTCATCAGACTTTCGGATGCGGTTTACGGCAGCACGAGTGTAGCGGCGGTTGGCGTTGCCTGCCACGAAGCAGGTCACGCAGCGCAGCATGCAGAGGGCTATGCTCCAATCAGAATCCGCAATTCTCTTGTACCTGTTTGCAACATTGGCTCAAAACTCGGTATTCCCATTGCGCTTATCGGTCTTTTTATGAGCGCAGAGCCGATTATTTATCTCGGACTTGCACTCTATGCGGGAATTTTCATTTTCCATCTTGTTACTCTTCCTGTTGAGTTTAACGCAAGCCGCAGAGCAATTTCTGTAATTGACGGCACAGACCTTCTTTATGACGATGAAATCGGCGGTGCCAAAAAGGTGCTTTCCGCTGCGGCAATGACCTATGTTGCCTCAATGCTTGTTGCGCTTGCAAGCTTTTTGAGAATTGCGTTGCGCATTCTTGCTATGAATAACAGAAGAAACAACTGACCCTGAAAGGAAGTTTTATCATATGAAAAGTGCGAGGCAGGCGGCGTTTGAAGCCTTGCTTAAAATACAGCGTGAGGGTGCTTATTCAAACCTTGTTGTTGACGCTGCATTAAAAGAAAACAGCCATTTTGAGGACAGAGATAAAGCCTTTTTTTCAAACCTTGTTTACGGCACTCTGGACAGGCTGATTTTAATTGATTATAACCTCAGTCTTTATCTCAATCAGCCCGTACGCAAGCTCAAGCCTGAGCTTCACACGATTTTAAGGCTCGGCACATATCAGCTTCTTTTTCTTGATAAGGTGCCCTCAAGAGCGGCAGTCAATGAAAGCGTAAACCTTGCAAAAGTCAATAAATCCGCTTTTGCCGCATCGCTTGTCAACGCGGTTTTGCGCAGAGTTGCCGAAAACGGTCTGAAGCTTCCCGAGGGAGCTGAAACAGACCCCGATTATCTTGCAATCAAATACTCTTGCCCCGAGTGGCTTATATCGCTATGGATAGAAGCTTACGGCTTTGATAATGCAATTGCTCTTGCCGAAAAGGCTCTTGAGGCGGCGCCCGTTGTTGTTAAAGTCAATACTCTTAAAACAACAGTGGATGACCTCATCTGGAAGCTTGCAGAGGAGGGCGTTGTTGCCGAAAAGGTCAGCAAATTTCCCGATTCTCTCGTGCTTAACAATACGGGAGCGGTTGAAGATTTGCTTGCGTATCAGGAAGGACTTTTTCATGCGCAGGATTTTGCCTCGCAGATTTGCTGCAGAGTGGTTGATGCAAAGCCCGGCGAAACCGTGTTTGACCTTTGCTCCGCACCCGGCGGAAAAACGTTTACCATTGCCGAAGGCATGAATAACACCGGAATTGTAAGAGCCTTTGATGTTTACCAGTCAAGAGTTGACCTTATCAAGAGCGGAGCAAAACGCCTCGGGCTTGATAATGTTTATACATATCTTTCGGATGCGTCGATATTTAATGAGAATTACGGCAAAGCTGATAAAGTGCTTTGTGATGTGCCATGCTCAGGTCTTGGCATTATAAGACGCAAACCCGAAATCAGATTCAAGAAAACCGCTGATATTGACAATTTACCTGAATTGCAGTATCGTATTCTTTGCAATGCAGTGAAGTATCTTCGTGACGGCGGCAGGCTTGTTTATTCAACCTGCACTCTTAACCCTAAAGAAAATGATGAAGTATGCGACAGATTTCTTGCAGAGCATCCCGATTTTGAAGCGGTTGAGATTATGCCCGAGCTTCGCAGATACAGCGAAAACGATAAATATTTAACTCTTATGCCTCATATCCATTCAACTGACGGATTTTTTGTTGCGGCATTCAGAAAAATCGGAGGAAATCAATGAGCAGAGATATTTTATCAATGACCTTTGAGGAACTCTCGCAGGCTTTTGCTGCTGAGGGTGTTCAGGGCTTTCGCTCAAAACAGGTTTATGAATGGCTTCATCGCCACCTTGTGCTGAGCTATGATGAAATGACCAATCTGCCAAAAACCCTGCGTGAACAGCTGAAAGAGAAATTTCCTATTATAACCTGCTCAATTGTTAAAAAACAGGTTTCAAAATCTGATGGCACGGTAAAGCTTCTTTTTGAAATGCAGGACGGCGACTATATTGAAAGCGTTGTTATGAAATATAAATACGGCTACACGATTTGCGTTTCATCGCAGATAGGCTGTAAAATGGGCTGTGCCTTTTGTGCATCAACGCTCGGCGGCTTCAAACGGAGTCTTTCGGCGGGCGAGATTCTTTCTCAGGTTTATCTTGCTCAAAAAGAAATCGGCGAAAGAATATCTCATATTGTTCTTATGGGTATGGGTGAGCCGCTTGATAACTATGATAATGTTATGCGGTTTATCGCTCTTGTTACCGATGAAAAGGGAATCAACCTCTCAATGCGTAATATTTCGCTTTCAACCTGCGGCATAGTGCCGAGGATTCAGGATTTACTTAATAAAAAGCTTCAGCTTACATTATCTATTTCGCTTCATGCTCCCACAGATGCGCTGAGAGATAGAATTATGCCAGTCAATCACAGATACAAGGTCGATGAGCTGCTCTCAATGTGCAGGAAGTATGCAGGCGAAACATCGAGGCGGATTTCATTTGAATATGCGATGCTCTCGGGCATCAATGATTCCGATGAATGCGCCATGACTCTTGCTTCAAAGCTTAAAGGAATGCTTTGCCACGTTAACCTTATTCCCGTTAACGAGGTTAAGGAAAGAACCTTTAAGCCGAGCAGCCCCGAAAGGGTTGAGCGTTTTGTTTCAATCCTTTCAAAACACGGCATCAACGCAACCGTGCGACGCAAGCTCGGTTCCGATATTGATGCATCCTGCGGTCAGTTAAGACGCAAAGAAAAAGAAAAATCAACCGAAAAGGAGGGAGCGGAATGAAATTTGTTGCAAGAACGGACATAGGTCTTGTCCGTGACAACAATCAGGATTCCTATACCGGCGGAGAACTCTCGGGCGGCGCAGCCTATGCGATAGTCTGTGACGGTATGGGAGGCGCTGCAGAAGGTGCATTTGCAAGCTCCGAGGCAGTTAAAATCATCCGCGAAAAAATCTGCAGTGGTTACAAGAACGGAATGAGCGACCTTTCGATAAAGGCGTTGCTTATCTCTGCACTTGAAAATGCCAATAAGCATATTTATATGATCTCCCTTACGGATGAAAAATATTTCGGCATGGGAACAACCGCCGTTGCTTCAATTGTTACCGATAACGGCGTTTATATTGCTCATGCAGGTGACAGCAGAGCTTACATAGTGAGCGGCGGAAAAGCATATCAACTTACCCGTGACCATTCCGTTGTTCAGCGGATGCTGGAAAACGGAGAAATTACTCCCGATGAGGTTGCAGACCACCCCAAAAAGCATATCATCACAAGGGCTATCGGCGTTGACAGCGAGCTCAACGTTGACTTCTGCCAGGAGGATTTTGATGAGAGCGATGTTCTGCTTCTCTGCTCAGACGGATTATCAAATTTCACAACCGATGACGATATTGCTCAGCTTACAAGTGACGGTCAGTATTTCAGATATGCCGACAGGCTTGTCAGCCTTGCACTTGAAAATGGCGGCGGCGATAATGTAACCGTTGCAATTCTTGCAAAGTAATTTTGAAATATTGATAGCATTGAAAGGAACGATTTTATGGATAATTATACCGGTAAAAGGCTTGACGGACGCTATGAAATTCAAGAGGTAATCGGCGTTGGCGGTATGGCGGTTGTTTATAAAGCCTATGATAACATTGATGACAGAATTGTTGCTGTTAAAATTCTTAAGGATGAATACCTTGCAAACGAGGAATTCCGCCGCAGATTCAAAAATGAATCCAAGGCAATTGCCGTTTTGTCACACCCCAACATAGTTAAGGTTTTTAACGTCAGCTACGGCGACAGGCTTCAGTATATTGTTATGGAGCATGTTGAGGGAATCACTCTTAAGGAATATATTGAGCAGCAGGGTAAGCTCGGAATAAAAGAAACCGTACATTTCACAATGCAGATTCTCCGTGCGCTTCAGCATGCTCATGACAAGGGCATTGTTCACAGAGATATCAAGCCTCAGAATATCATGCTGCTTTCAAACGGCAACATCAAGGTAACGGATTTCGGTATTGCCAGATTCAGCTACAGCGATACAAAAACAATGACGGACAGCGCAATCGGCTCCGTTCATTATATAAGTCCCGAGCAGGCAAGGGGTGACACGACGGATGACAGAGCGGATATCTATTCCGTAGGCGTTGTTATGTATGAAATGCTTACGGGTCAGCTTCCTTTTCAGTCGGATAATTCTGTTTCCGTTGCTCTTATGCAGCTGCAGAATGAAGCAAGAAGACCCAGAGAGCTCAATAACAATATCCCTGTCGGCCTTGAGCAGATAGTTATGCATGCAATGCGCAAAAACACAAGAGAAAGATATCAGTCTGCTGCCGAAATGCTTCTTGATATCGAAGAATTCAAAAGAAACCCCACAATCCGTTTCCAGAAGGATTATTTTGTTGATAATGATCCCACAAAATATGTAAATAAAAAGTCTGAGTTGCCCAAACCGGTGGTTGCTCCTGTTGAAACTCCGGCCGATCCCGTGAATACAGGCTTCGGGCTTGAAAACGATGATGACGAAGAAGAGGATGAAGGAAACAACGGCAGAGCAGGAGCTGTTATAATCGGTATTGTTGCAGGTTTGCTTCTGTTTGCGGTTGCGGCAATCGCAATTCTTTGGTTTGTACGTCCCGAGGTTATTGACAGTATTCCTCTTATTAATAAGGTTCTTAAATCCGAATCCGCAACTGTTCCCGATTTTATGGGAATGAATTATGCAAAGGAAATTGACGGTAAAGCCAAGTATACCGATTATTACACATTTGTTGTTATCGAACAGCCCAAGGATGGCTATGCCAACGGCGTTGTTCATGCTCAGGACCCCAAGGCCGGTTCTGAAAGAAAAGAAGGCAAGAAGATTGAGGTTACGCTCTATGTTACAAACAACAATATGAAGAGCGTTGTTCCCGATGTTGAAGGTCTTAACTGGGAGGTTGCCCAGAAACAGCTTACAGGTATGGGCTTCAAGGTCAATATTGTTGCTGAAGCAAACCTTCTTGAAGATTTCGGTACAGTTTTGAGAACAGAACCCAAAATCGGTTCAGAGGTTGAATATGGCGCAACAATCAGCATCTATTATGCGAGCGATATCAACACAATTACTGTCAGCGATGCTACAGGCTGGGACGTTGCAACCGCAACAGCTCTCCTTGAATCGCAGAAGCTTAAGGTTAACCCCAATATTGTTGAAGAAAACAGCGACAAGCCTGCCGGCGAAGTTATTGCACATTCACCCAAAGCAGGCGATCAGGTTGCACCCGGCACAGAGGTAACCCTTACCGTAAGTAACGGTATCCCTGCTTCTGCAGAGGCACAAATCAGATTCAATCTTCCTGCCAAATCATCAAGAGGCGATATGGAAGTGTTCATGAATAACGAGCTTGTTCAGGAGTCAACAATTCTTCTTGACGGCAGCGAATACACTCTTAATATTGAGGGCAGCGGCGAAAATAAATCAATCAAGATTTATATTGACGGCAGAGAGCATTATACCTGCATCGTTAACTTCACAACCAGCCCTGCAACCGTTGTCAGCGGCTCCTATTCAACAGGTATTAACTTCACATCCGCAAAGCTTCCGAGCGTTGTCGGTATGACTGAAAGCGAGGCAAAAGCGGCTCTCGGCTCGGCAGGATTCTGGAATATCCAGGTTATCGGCACTCCCGTTGCTGATGAAACCAAAAACGGAATAGTTATCAGCCAGAATCCCAGCGTTTCTTCTTCCAGCTCAATCATGAATCCGCTTGGCTCAATTTATTCTGTTGATCAGAGAATCGAGCTTTATATCGGTCAGGTAGAAGGAGTATAAATTTTGGTTAAGCTTGAAGGAATTATTCTTAAAGGTATCGGCGGCTTCTATTATGTTGAAGCCGCCGACCAAGTATATGAGTGCAAGGCGAGGGGAGTTTTCAGAAAATCGGGAATCAAACCTCTTGCAGGTGACAGGGTAGAAATAAGCATCAACGATAATGCCGAAAACACGATTGATGTTATAAAAGAGCGCAGCAGCCTTATGCTTCGCCCTCCTGTTGCCAATATAGACAGACTTTTTATTGTTTCTTCGGCAAAAGAGCCGAACCCTGTTTTGCTTATCATTGACCGCCTGACAGCAATCGCAGTTAACAGAGGCATCGAGCCAATAGTTGTTTTTACAAAAAGTGACCTTTCGGATATTGATGAATATATTTCAATTTACCGCAAGGCAGGCATTAAGGTTATCGGTGTTTCATCCGTAACGGGTGAGGGCGTTGACGAGGTTAAAGCAGAGCTGAAAAACCATATCAGTGCTTTCTGCGGCAACAGCGGCGTTGGTAAATCAACGCTTCTGAATGCAATCAATCCTTCTCTCGGTCTCAAAACCGCTGAAATCAGCGATAAGCTTGGCAGAGGCAGACACACAACCCGCGAAAGTGAGCTTTTCAAGGTTGATGGCGGTTATGTTGCCGATACTCCCGGTTTTTCTTCGCTTGAGCTTGAAGAAACCGAGGTTATCTTAAAAGATGAATTGCCGTATGCGTTTCCCGAATTTGAACAGTATCTCGGGCAATGCAAATTCACATCCTGCCTGCATGTAAAGGATAAGGGCTGCGCAGTTGTTGAAGCGGTTGAATCGGGCGAAATTTCCGAAAGCCGCCATGAGAGCTACTGTGTTATGATGGAGCAGGCAAAAGAAATCAAGGAATGGGAGCTCAACAAGCTCAGAAACAAAAGTAACGAAAATCTTCGCCGCTGATTATAATGTATTGAGCGAGGCTCAGGCGGCGTTATAATAATCAGCCGCCATGTTATGAGGCAGGGCGGTGATTATTTTGAGATGCTGTGACCAGAGATGTTCGGCTTGCATAGCGTTTGCGGCAGGCATGCTTGTTGCTGCGCTGTTTCCTTATACAATAGCTATTGTAGTCATTGCATCAGTGCTGATTATTGCAGGGCTGAGCCTCAGCCGATATTAGCGGTAAAGGAGTTGACGTATGAAAGTTGTTGTAGTTCGCAGCCCGAAGTTTCTTCGGGGAATTCTCGGGCTTGTATTCGGCATAAAAAGGCAGAAAAATTAAAACGGAGAAGGTGCGAAATGAGAATCACGGTTGTTGACGGACAGGGCGGTAAGCTTGGAAGCCAGCTTGTTGAAAGGTTAAGTGCTGCATTTCCTGATGCAGATATAACTGCAATCGGAACAAACAGCGCGGCAACCTCGGCAATGCTCAAAGGCGGAGCAAAAGCTGCTGCGACGGGCGAAAACGCACTTGTTGTTGCTTGCAGAAAATCGGATGTTATTGTCGGACCCATCGGTATAGTTATTGCAGATGCGCTTATGGGCGAGATAACTCCTGAAATGGCTGTAGCTGTCGGCTCAAGCAACGCCGCAAGAGTTCTGCTTCCTGTAAGCAAATGCGATAATTATATCGCCTGCGCAGCAAATTCAACCGTCAGCGAAATGATTGATGATGCAGTAAAAAAAATCCGTGAGATTTCAGCGAAAGCTTGACAAGTCTGCAACAATTTATTATAATTAAGCAGTCGGATACAGAAGTCCGCATCGGGCATAAGCCTTGAATTTCAAATAACATATTATTTTGCTTAAGAAGGCATCGGCTCTCAGAAGAGGGCTGATGTCTTGTTTTTTGGAAAGGATAATAAAATGAAAAAAACGGTTATTAATTTGTCATTTTCAGCTATGTTTCTGGCTCTGTGCTTTGTGTTGCCGCTGATTAATTTTGGCAGCACGCAGATTGGCAACATGATTTCGCCCATGCATATTCCCGTTTTGCTTTGCGGTTTTGTATGCGGCTGGCAGTACGGCCTTGCGGTCGGTGCAATTGCACCGATTCTCAGAAGCGCATTTTTCAGCATGCCTCCGATGTATCCGATTGCTGTGGGTATGGCATTTGAGCTTGCGGCGTACGGTTTACTGAGCGGAATTTTTTATAAGCTTTTTCCGAAAAAGAATGCCTATATTTATCCTGCGCTGATTATCTCGATGCTCGGCGGAAGATGTGTATGGGGAATCGCCAGATACATAATGGCAGGTCTTGGAGGTTCGCAGTTTGGTATGGAAATGTTTGTTGCAGGAGCTTTCACAAATGCTCTGCCTGCTATTGCAGTTCATATTCTTCTGATTCCGCCCGTTGTTATGTCGCTTAAAAAAGCTGGAATAACGAAATAATATTTAATAGTATAAATATATATCACAATGATAAAAAACATACTATAACAGATACTTTACATTTGCACAACGAAACTTTACATTAAAAAATATCCCTGCCGAGTTAAATCGACAGGGATATTGCTTTGATTAATATTCAACCGTACCTTCAAAAACAAGCTTTGTTGTGCCTGTGAGCAGAACGCCGTCATCTGTGTAGTTAACGATGAGGTCGCCGCCCTTGACTTTAACGGTTATATCGGTGTTCTTCTTGCAGTAGCCGTTTTCAACCGCTGCAACAACCGCTGCGCAAGCGCCTGTGCCGCAAGCAAGAGTTTCGCCGTTACCTCTTTCCCAGACTCTCATTTTGAGTGTGGTTTCATTAACAACTCTTACAAACTCGGTGTTGACTCTGTGAGCAAAGATTGAAGCCTTTTCAAATCTGGGACCAATCTTTTCAATATCAATGTTGTCAACTCTGGGGCAGAAAACTACGCAGTGGGGGTTACCCATCGAAATGCAGGTAATGTTATAATCTTCACCGCCAAGGATTACAGGGTAATCAACAAATCTGTTGACGCCGATTGTGCTTGTAACTGCTCCGTCAAGCTCTGCCTTGCCCATATTAGCGCAAACGGAGCTGACCTTGTCATTCATAATGTAAAGCTCAACAGTCTTAATGCCGCTTGCAGTTTCGATTGAAACGGTTTCGGTATCAACATAACCGTTATCGTAAACATATTTTGCAACCGAGCGCATTGCGTTACCGCCCATTCTGCCCTCGCTGCCGTCAAGGTTGAATACTCTCATCTTAACCTGAGCAACATCTGATTTTTCAACAAGAATAATGCCGTCGCTGCCGATGCCGTGGTTGCGGTCACAAAGGTTTACGCAAAGGCTTTCAGGACAGGTTATGGAATTATCGAAGTTTTCAATAAGGATGTGGTCATTGCCCGAAGCATCCATTTTAACGAATTTAAGTGACTGTCTTTCGGAGCGCATGTTGTTGATATCAACAAGCTCTGTATTCTGCTGGTTGAAATGGCTGGCGATGATATCGGCAAGTGCATTTGCAGTATCAAGCGAAGTGATGCACGCAATTGAAAGCTGGATTGCTCTTCTGTGAAGTGCAATATAATCGTTCATAGCCGAGCCGTAGTTAGCGCCTGTGTAAACAACATAGTTAACCTTGCCTGTTTCAAGGAGCTTATACATATCGTCGCCCTCGCTGAAGCCCTTAACCTCTTCAACATCGATGCCGAGGTGCGAGATAGCTTCTGCGGTTTCGGGAGTTGCGTAAATCTTAATTTTGAGGTCATCAAGCTTCTTTGCGAGTGAAACAGCATCAAGAATATCATGCTTGTCAACGCTAAGAAGAAGACCGATTTCGTTATCGGCTGTGGGAAGCTGAATCTTGAAGCCTGCCGAGGTAAGACCTTTGAAGAGAGCCTCTGCAGTGTTCTTGCCTATGCCGAGAACTTCGCCCGTTGATTTCATTTCGGGGCCGAGGATGGAGTTGACATCGCTGAGCTTTTCAAATGAGAAAACGGGAACTTTAACCGTGAAATAGGGAGGAGTCTTATAAAGACCTGTTCCGTAGCCGAGGTCCTTGAGAGGCATGCCAATCATAACCTTTGCGGCAATATCAACCATGGGAACGCCTGTTACCTTGCTGATATAAGGAATGGTTCTTGAAGCTCTGGGGTTAACTTCGATAACATAAAGCTTGTTATGATAGATAAGATACTGGATGTTAACAAGACCCTTTGTGCCGAGAGAAAGGGCAAGCTTTTCGGAGCATTCAATGATGTTTTTGCGCATCTTATCGTTGAGGTTATAGGGCGGATAAACAGCGATTGAGTCGCCGCTGTGAACGCCTGCTCTTTCAACGTGCTCCATGATACCGGGAATAAGAACATCGGTGCCGTCTGAAATAACGTCAACCTCAAGCTCTGTGCCCATCATGTATTTATCAACAAGAACGGGGTTTTCGATTTCGCCCGAAAGGATGATGTCCATGTAGCGGTTAACATCAGCCTCGCTGTAAGCGATTGTCATGTTCTGACCGCCGATTACATATGAGGGACGGAGAAGAACAGGATAGCCGAGCTCTGCAGCTGCGTTGAGAGCCTCCTGCTTTGTCATAACGCCCATTCCCTTGGGTCTGAGAATGCCGAACTGCTCGAGAAGAGCATCGAATCTTTCTCTGTCCTCAGCGGTATCGATTCCGTCAGCGGATGTGCCGAGGATTCTGATGCCGTTTTCATCAAGGAACTTTGTGAGCTTGATAGCAGTCTGACCGCCGAAAGCAACAACAACGCCGATGGGTTTTTCAACCTTGATGATGTTCATAACATCTTCGGGCGTGAGGGGCTCGAAATAGAGTCTGTCAGATGTATCGTAGTCGGTTGAAACGGTTTCGGGGTTGTTATTGATAATTGCAACCTCGTAGCCGAGCTCTTTAAGAGTCCATACACAATGAACGGAGGAGTAGTCGAATTCGATACCCTGACCGATTCTGATGGGGCCTGAACCGAGAACGATGATTTTTTCTTTCTTCTCGTCGATGAGAGGTCTTGCCTCGCATTCATCGCCGTAGGTTGAATAGAAATAGGGAGCGGCTGTGTTGAAATTCTTTGTGCAGGTATCAACAATCTTATAAACTGCATCCTTGTGAGCGGGAAGCTCGCTTACGCCTGAAAGACGCTTAAGAGCTGCATCAGTGTAGCCGTAATTTTTACCCTGATAGTATTTCTCTTCTGTAAGATTGCCGCCTTCGATTGATTTTTCAAAATCAGCGAGGTTCTTGAGCTTTTCAAGGAACCATTCGGTAATCTTTGTGATTTCATGAATCTTTTCGATTGACATGCCGCCCTTGATTGCTTCAAAAACGGAGAAAAGACGCATATCGTCGGTTTCTCTCAATCTTTCTTCAAGGGGTGCGTTTGTCTTGGGCTCAGCGTTGAGAGTGTCAAGCGAGATTTCGGCACCTCTTACGGCCTTCATGATAGCCATTTCAAATGTGGGACCGATTGACATAACTTCGCCCGTTGCCTTCATTTGAGTGCCGAGCTTGCGGCTGGCATTAACAAACTTATCGAAGGGCCACTTGGGAAGCTTAACAACAATATATTTAACGTCGGGCTCAAACTTTGCGCAGTTGAGACCTGTTTCGTCATTCTTGATTTCATCAAGTGTCATGCCGAGAGCAAGCATTGCGGTAACCTTTGCAATGGGGTAACCGGTTGCTTTACTTGCAAGAGCTGATGAACGGGAAACTCTGGGGTTAACCTCAATAACAGCATAGTCCATGCTGTTGGGGTCAAGAGCAAACTGGCAGTTACAGCCGCCGATGATTCCGAGAGCATCAACGATATCAAGAGAAGCCTTGCGGAGCATGGCGTATTCTTCATCTGTAAGGCTCAGCGCAGGAGCGGCAACAATACTGTCACCTGTATGGATGCCTACGGGGTCGAAATTTTCCATGCTGCAGACTGCAATGCAGTTGCCTGCGGAGTCACGCATGGTTTCAAATTCGATTTCTTTCCAGCCGAAGATGTATTTTTCAACAAGAACTTGAGTAATGGGGGAGAGGTCAAGACCTGTTTTAGCAATAACTCTGAGTTCTTCTTCGTTTTCGGCAACGCCGCCGCCGCCACCGCCGAGAGTAAATGCAGGGCGGATGATGATGGGGTAGCCGATTTCGCTTGCTATTTTAACAGCTGTTTCAACATCATTTGCGATTTCGGAAGGAATAACAGGCTGATTGATGGAGGTCATAGTGTCGCGGAACATCTTTCTGTCTTCAGCCTTGTCAATTGCCTCTGCGTTTGTGCCGAGAAGTTTAACGCCCATCTTATCGAGATAGCCGTCTTTGCTCAGCTGCATTGCAATTGTAAGACCTGTCTGACCGCCGAGACCTGCAAGAAGGCTGTCAGGACGTTCTTTTTCGATAATTCTTTTAACAGTTTCGGCTGTGAGGGGCTCAAGGTAAATCTCATCTGCAAGAGCCTTATCCGTCATGATGGTTGCGGGGTTTGAGTTAACAAGAACAACATCAAGCCCTGCATCCTTGAGAACGCGGCAAGCCTGTGTGCCTGCATAGTCAAACTCGGCAGCCTGACCGATAACGATGGGTCCTGAGCCGATAACCATTACTTTTTTAATGTCTTTGCTGATAGGCATTGCAATTCCTCCCTATTTATCAGTCTTTAAGAAGCTTAACAAGAACAGCCTTCTGAGCATGGAGTCTGTTTTCAGCCTCTTCAAAAATTTCCTTTGCATGTGCTTCAAATACCTTTGCGGTAATTTCTTCTTCACGGTGTGCGGGCAGGCAGTGAAGAACCATTGCGTCAGGCTTTGCTACAGCCATAACTTCATCGTTAATCTGGTAGCCGGTGAAAATCTTTTTGCGTTCCTCCGCTTCAGCTTCCTGACCCATAGATGCCCATACATCTGTGTAAAGAACATCTGCATCCTTTGCAGCTTCAAGAACATCGCTTGTGCAGGTAAAATCGCCGTTTTCGCTTGCCCACTTCATAATTTCTGCATCGGGTTTATAGCCGTCAGGGCATCCGATGCTGACGCTCATGCCCATCTTGATACCGCCAACGATGAGCGAGTTGGCCATATTGTTTCCGTCGCCGATATAGCAGAGCTTGTTGCCCTTTATAGCGCCTCGGAATTCACGGATTGTCATAAGATCTGCGAGAACCTGGCAGGGATGGCAATAGTCTGTAAGACCGTTGATGATGGGGATTGAGCCGTATTCTGCAAGGGTTTCAACGTCGCTCTGAGCGAAGGTTCTGATCATGATTCCGTCAAGATAACCCGAAAGAACTCTTGCAGTATCGTTAACGGGCTCGCCTCTGCCAAGCTGAATATCATGGGAGCTCAGGAAAAGAGCCTGACCGCCGAGGTCATACATGCCAACCTCAAAAGATACTCTTGTTCTTGTTGATGATTTTGCGAAAATCATGCCGAGGGTTTTGCCCTTGAGAAGATGATGCTCAATTCCGTTTTTCTTTTCGTATTTGAGCTGGTCTGCAAGGTTAAGGATTTCGTTGATTTCTTCTGTGCTCAGGTCCATGAGCTTGAGTAAATGCTTGTTGTTCATAAGTTCCTCCGAGTTATGCAAATTCTGCGAATAATTATACACAAATTATAAAGATAGGTCAATATTAAACTGCATATATATGCAAAAACAGTTTTAAAAATTTTTGTAAATTTTAACAACTTGAAAAAATTATCGCATTGACCTGATTATATCCGATATATTATAGCATATTATTTTCAATATTAAAAGCCCTAAAGAGCAAGATTTTGAAATTTTTTGCCTGAAAAAACGGCGAAGCCAATGGCTCCGCCGTATGAATTATTTTATGGGGCAATGGTTGGTGGCAACAATGTCAATACCTGTGCCGAGAATATCGGAAACAAGAACATCGCCAAGCTTAACGGGAGCTTTAGCGCAAGCCTTGTTGATGATTTCCATGCAATCAAAAATCTTATCCTTGGGCAGAGCACCTGCGGATTTGCAGGGAACAACATTGAAAATGCCGCCCTCAACCTTAACCGTTGTGGCAAGGCTTCTTACGGGATTTGTGATTTCGGTTCTTGCATAGGCATCGCCTCTTTTACAGGTGTTGCCGGAAACGGAGAGAATTTCGCCGTTGTCGCCGATTTCAACTGTAATGCCGCAGCCCATGGGGCATGCAACACAAATTATGTTTTTCTGCATAAAAATCACTCCTCCACCGAAATTTCAATTATGCCGCCCTCGGCAAATTTCTTAAGCATATCGTTTTTAAGGATAACGCTTTCCATTTCACCGGGAGCAAGACGGGGTCTCTTTTTGCTGATGATTTCTTCGCCATTATATTTAACAACGGTTTTTGCGTTTTTATAAACCTGACCGACTCTGAAATAGAGCTTTACATCGCCCTCATTTTTAATATTAACCTTCTGGGGAACGATGTAACGAACACCGCTGACACCCTTTGTTGTAACGTATTCGGGCTCTTCACCGCCGCCGAGAACAAATTTCGCTGCACCTTCGCCTGCGGTCTGGCTTTCAAGTGTAACATAGTCAACGAGGTCATGAACATGAAGAACGTTTCCGCATGCGAAAACACCCTTGTGAGATGTTTCTCTGTTTTCGTCAACAACAGCACCGTTTGTCACGGGATCAAGCTGAATGCCGACTGCTCTTGTGAGCTCGTTTTCGGGGATAAGACCTACCGAGAGAAGAAGCGTATCGCATTCGATATATTCTTCCGTGCCGGGGATGGGTCTGCGGTTTTCGTCAACATTTGCGATTGTAACGCCTTCAAC
>JAZNPG010000024.1:0-17165 GCA_045589555.1 Acutalibacteraceae bacterium | reverse complement strand
AAGAATATCTCGACAGAGAAACTTTATGGAACTCTGCCGAGAAAGTTGAAACTCAATGGAACTCTCAACTCGCCCGAAAAATTATCATCGCACTTCCGAGAGAAATTCCAACCGAGCAGTATGCAGAGCTTGTCAGAAGTTATTGCCGTGAGCAATTTGTTTCAAAAGGAATGTGTTGCGACTTTGCCGTTCACGATAAAGGTGACGGCAATCCGCACACACATATTATGCTGACAATGCGAGCAATTGATGAAAACGGAAAGTGGCTTCCAAAGTGCAGAAAAGTTTATGAACTTGATGAGCATGGCAACCGTATCGGCAGTAACCGTGAAGATATAGTTGATTGGAACAAAAAAGAAAACGCAGAAATCTGGCGGCACGCATGGGAAGAAAAAGTAAATTATTATCTTGAGAAAAACAACCGACCCGAAAGAATTGATATGCGTTCTTATGAACGGCAGGGAATAGATTTAGTCCCGACAGTTCATCTCGGTCCCGCCGCATCGGAAATGGAACGCAGAGGCGAAGAAACAATTCTCGGCACGCTGAATCGAGATATTGTTAAATTCAACTCTGTGAGAAAACATTTGCGAAAAGCACTTGCTGAATTGATAGAATGGATTGAAGAAATCAAAAAAATTCTTTCCGAACTCAAAGAAGAAAAAGTGCCGTCAATCGCAGATATTCTCATTGACTACCTGAACTCACGACAAGAAGCCCACAGCGGAAAAAGCAGATATTATTACAACAAAGATTTGGCGGTTGATTTAAAACAAGTTTCAAAAACACTTGTTTTTCTTCAGCAACATAACATCACTTCCACGGATTCTTTATGGGAGATGATTGAAGAAGTTTCCGAAATTCAAAGCCGTATCGACACTGCCGATGAAAAAATCAAAGAACTCGAAAAGGAAATTAAATTCCTCGGTGATTATGCAAAATTTAAACCAGTTGCAGAAGAATACAGCAAAAAGAAATTCGGCAGAGATAAATTCAAAACCGAACACAGCAAGGAGTTAAATTCATTCTACCGAGCAAAACGATGGGTTGATGAAAACCCGAAAGCTACAACAAAATCTTTGAAAGCCGAACTTGAAAATCTGCAAAAACAAAAAGCCACCGATGAAGCTTTAATCGAAAGCAATTACGGCAGCCTTGAAGAACTCAAACGAGCAAAATATATCATTTCAAAAGTTCTTGCAAATGTTAAATATCAGAAACAAGAACAGTCCCGTGAAATTAATAAACCTACAAAAATCCATAATCAAAATATTGAATAATGAAAGGAAGATTTTTATGACAGAAAATATTTACGAACACATAGATTTATGTGAAATTTACGAACCGTTTTTTGAACCACCCGAAAGTTTTCTGAAAGAATGTACTCAATATTGGCTTTCGGAATGGCGCAAGAAATGCAAGCCTTTTGTATTCCATGATGGCAGTTATGTTTTAAACTCCGACGGCGAAATTCATTACTGTCGCAACGGAATTATGATAAAAGTTTCAGAACATTTCCCTTCAGAAGGCAGAACCGTCGAAGAATTGATCGAAGATTTGGTCGTTTATCAGTCAAAACAAATGTAACTGTCCGATAAAAAGCCTTGAATAAAACCTGCGTTTACGATATAATCCAATCGGAAAGTATTGTAAGCGTGGGTTGTTTCAGAGAAAGGAGAATTTTTAATTGAAACAAACTTACAATACAGCATTATATATGCGATTAAGCCGTGATGATGAAACCTATGGCGACAGTGTCAGCATTGAGTCGCAACGCACAATCCTCCGTCAATATGCAACAGCTAATAACTTGAATGTTGTTGATGAATACATAGATGACGGATGGAGCGGAACAAATTTTGACAGACCAGCATTAATCAGAATGAAGAATGATGTTGAAGCAGGCAAAATCAACTGTATCGTCACCAAAGACCTCAGCCGTTTCGGCAGAGAACACATAATGATGGACTATTATCTTGAATTTGTGTTCCCCGAAAAGAAAGTGCGGTATGTTGCCGTTGCCGAAAACGAGGATACCGAAAACGGACTCAGCGATTTTGTTCCGTTCAAGAATCTGTTCAATGAGTGGTATGCAAAAGACACAAGCCGTAAAACAAAACAAGCTTTCCACGCAAAATTCCTTGCAGGTGAGAGAATGGGAAATTACGCTCCCTTCGGTTACAAAAAGCATCCCGAAATCAAAAACAAGATAATTCCCGACGAAGAAACAGCACCGATTGTCATCAGAATGTTTGAGATGGCGGCACACGGTACGAGTCTTTCAAAAATTATGAATTATCTTATTGATGAAAAGATACCTGTTCCGAGTTATTGGGAATATTCGAGATTCGGCGGATTTTCAAGAATCTATAACAATCCCGAGAGGCAAAAGAATAATTATCTTTGGAGATTCAGTCAGGTTCAGAACATTCTGAGGGATGAAACTTACATTGGGAATACCGTTCATTTTCAGCACACAACCGTTTCTTACAAGAACAAAAAGGTTATCCGCAACCCGAAAGAAAAATGGATGAAGGTTGAAAACACACACGAACCGATTGTTTCAAAAGAAACTTTTAACCTTGTGCAGCAGCAAATGGAAAGCAGAAAGAAGCCAACAAGAACTGGTAACACTCAGATATTTGCGGGACTTATCAAATGTGCAGACTGCGGAAAGAGTATGAGATATTGTACAAACAAGAAAACATACACATATTTCAACTGCACAAGCTATTCTTTATACGGAAAGGAAATCTGTTCACAGCATTACATCCGTTACGACACACTTTATCCGTATATTCTTTCAAGAATACAGTTTTGGACAAGGCTTGCCGTAACACAAGAAGAAGCCTTGCTGAAAAAACTGGTTGATAGCGATGCTAAAAATTTCGATGCGGTAATGAAAAACAGAGCTTCCGAACTCACAAAAGCAAAAAAGCGAAAAGCCGAGGTTGACCGACTTTTCGCAAAGATGTATGAAGATTGGGTAAACGAACGCATCACGGAATACAACTTCAATATGATGTCAGAACGATATCAGAATGAACAACAAGAGCTTGATGAGAAAATCCGCACTCTTGAAGCCGAGCTTTCAACCAAAAAGAAAGCAACCGACAATGCAGAAAAATGGATTGCAGTTCTGAAACAATACTCCAATCCAACGGAACTGACCGCCGAACTGCTGAACACTTTGGTTGAAAAGATACTGATTCACGAAACTCAAGAAAACAGTTTCGGAGAAACCGAGCTCGTTATCGATATCATCTACCGCTTCGTCGGTAAAATCGACTAAAACGCAGTATCCTTAATTTGTACCAAGGTACAAAAGTACGTCGAGTGGCGAAGTTTGTTCGTAGCATAAAACATTTTTCTTCATTTAAACTTTTGAGTAAAAATTTTAGGGTTCTGCAGGATGTGAATTCCTGTAGAACCCTTTGTTATATATTGTTTTATGCGGTCTGCGCTTTATTTACATCCCCGTTATCAGAATGTTTCAACTTTAAAGGTGTAAGTTGCGCCTGATTCAAGGTTGATTGAGTCAACGCCTGTCTGTGCCTGCTCACCGTTAACATAGACCATCCATACATAACCTGTTGTTTCGTAAATGTGTTCTTCGCCGAAAACGGATTCAACCATTAGACCGTAGGGGCCGTCTTCGCCGTCGATTACTCCTATGGCTGAAAGTGCTGTGCCGAGAGTTGTTTCTTTGGTGTAAATACCGTATTTCTTGTTTGTGCCGTCTTTGCTGATAACCTCAAGATAAAAAGCGTATTTGTAATCCTTTTTGTCGCCGAGGGTCGTGTGACCGCTTTCAAGGGTAACGGGCTCTGCAGGTGCTTCATTTTTGCCGCTCTGAGTCTGACCTGCATCGCCTGAAGCTGTGGTTTTGGGGGCTTCTGTAGGATTGTTGTTTGTTTTTGCGCCGCATGCAGCGAGCGAGATAACAATAATGATTGCGGATAAAACAGCGATTATTCTTTTCATATTATGATTTTCCTTTCATTCTGAATTCGGGCAGACGATGCTTTTTAGCATAGCTTTCAAAGGATTTTGTGAAATGCTCGTTGCCTGAATTTTTATAATTGTTAAGGTATTCGTGAGCATCAAATACAGAGTTGTTGATGCGCAGAATGCTTACTGCGATGTTGGAGCAATGGTCGCTCACTCTTTCAAAGTTTGTAAGCAAATCGGAGAGAACAAAGCCAAGCTCGATTGTGCAGCTGCCGCCCGTAAGCCTTGCTATATGGCGGCTCTTGATATCGTCAACCATGCCGTCTATAACCTGCTCAAGAGGTTCAACCTCAAGGGCGAGCGATGAATTTTCGAAGCAGAATGCGTCTGCTGTAAGTCCCGTTATTTCGCAGATTGCATTAGAAGCAATCTTAAGCTCTGCGTTTGCTTGATCGGAGAAATGAATTTCCTTGTTGTGGATTTCTTCTGCAGCGTTAACAATGTTGAGTGCGTGGTCGCCGATTCTTTCAAAATCGCCGATTGTATGCAACAGAGTTGAAACTGTGTTGCTGTCCTCATCTGAAAGCTGGGTGCCTGAAAGTCTGACAAGGAATGTTCCGAGCTTGTCTTCGTAGTCATCAAGCTTCTGTTCGTCTTCAATCAGCTTATCAGCGGTTTTGCGGCTGAAATTATTTATAAGTGAAACGGATTTCAGAAGCATGTCTGCCGAAAGACGTGCCATTTCGCTTGTAAATTCGCGGCACTGTGAAACCGCAAGGGCAGGAGTGGCAAGAAGTCTTTCGTCGAGGAAAACGCCCTTGCCTTTTTCTTTTTTGTCCTTAACGGTTTTAACCGCAAGCTTTTCAAGCAGCTTTGAGAAGGGGAAGAGCAGAACGGTTGTTGCGATGTTGAAAAGCGAATGCACCATTGCAATGCCGAACGGGGCAATTGCGGTGTCTGTAAAAGTAAAATTCAGTATTGCGTCAAGAATCAGATAGAGCGAAAGCCATACGGCTGTGCCGATAACGTTGAAATAAACGTGAACGGCGGAAACCCTTTTTGCGTGCTTGTTTACTCCGATGCTTGAAATAAGAGCTGTAATACAGGTGCCTATATTCTGACCCATGATTATCGGAATAGCTATGCCGTAGCTGATTCCGCCCGTCATTGAAAGCGCCTGCAGGATACCGACAGTTGCGGATGAGCTCTGAACAACAGCGGTAAGAACAATACCTATAATAAGACCGAGAATGGGGTTTTTGAACATAACCATTATTTCGGCGAATTCCGGGCTTTCCGCAAGGGGGTCCATTGCGCCGCTCATGAGCTCCATGCCATACATCAGCACGGCAAAGCCCATCATAACAGAGCCGATATCCTTGCTGCGGTTTTTCTTTGATGCCATCATCAGAAGTATACCGCCAAGAGCAATCAGCGGAGAGAATGATGACGGCTTGAGCAGGCTGATGAAAAAGTTATCGCTGCTTATGCCTGTGAGCGAAAGCATCCATGCCGTTACGGTTGTGCCTATGTTTGTGCCCATAAGAACGCCGACACATTGCCCGAGCTTCATAATTCCCGAGTTAACAAGACCAACAAGCATAACCGTCACAGCTGAGGATGACTGAATCGTTGCCGTGATACCCACACCGAGTATAAAACCTTTTATGGGCTTGTCGGTCATTTTGCCGAGGATTCTTTCAAGCTTGCTGCCTGCAACTCTTTCAAGACCGCCCGACATGGTGGACATACCGAAAAGGAAAAATGCAAGTCCGCCTAAAAGTGTGAAGATATTAAATACGCTCATTTCTTAACCTCATATTTAAAATGTTCAATTATATAATAAATCCAAATCAAATAAAAATCAACTGTTTATTTTACTTTTAAAAAGTATTTACAATCATAACAAATTCTATGATTTTTGAAACAGCAATTAAAATGGTTTTGAAAGAAATCTTTCCGCCACGGCTGCGTTAAAAATCCTTGAAATAACCTCGTATTTCTGCAGATTTTCGCCTTGCCGTGACGAAAATCTTTTCTTTCAAAACTGCTTCGCATCTGAAATATTGTATTTCAGACATTTGGAATTTCTGTTTCAAAAATCATGATTTTTATGAATTATTTGAAGCGCTGATGCCTAAAATTATAATAGAAAAAGGAGCGGGTGTGAAACCGCTCCTTGAAAATCGGATTTAATTTTCGAGAATCTTTTCGATTGCGGCAATTTCAACGCAAATGCAAAGAATCTCAACCGCTTTGCAGAGTTCATCCCTTGACGGGAAGGTGGGGGCAATGCGGATGTTTTTATCTTCGGGGTCATTGCCGTAGGGGAAGGTTGCGCCTGCGCCCGTAAGAGTTACGCCTGCTTCCTTGCAAAGAGCAACGGTCTTTTTGGCGCAGCCCTTGTAAACGTCAAGACTAATGAAATAACCGCCGTTGGGAACAGTCCATGAAGCAATGCCCTTGCCTGCAAGGTTCTTTTCAAAAGCTGAAAGAACAGCCTCGAACTTGGGCTTGAGGATTGCGGCGTGCTTTAACATATGTGCCTCAACGCCTGCCTTGTTTTTGAAATAGTTAACGTGGCGGAGCTGATTGATTTTATCGTAACCGATGGTCTGAACGGTCATTCTGCTCTTGATGGCAGCAATGTTGTTTGCTGAGGCGGCAAGAGCTGCAACGCCTGAGCCGGGGAAGGAAATTTTTGAGGTTGAGGTAACCTCAATGAAATTATCTTCTGTGCCGAATTCCTTGCATGCTTCAAAAATGTTGAGAAGCTTATCGGGTGTGCCTACATGGTGAACGCAGTAAGCGTTATCCCAGATTACTCTGAAATCTTTTGCGGCAGGCTTGAGAGCGGCAAAACGGCGAACGGTTTCATCGGAGAATGTAATGCCCGAGGGGTTTGAATACATGGGTACGCAGATAACACCCTTAACCTTTTCATCTTTAACAAGCTCTTCAATTGCATCCATATCGGGGCCGTTTGAATCTGTGGCAATGTTAATCATTTCAATGCCGAAATGCTCGAGTATTGCAAAATGTCTGTCATAACCGGGTACGGGGCAGAGAAATTTGATTCCGTCCTGCTTGCACCAGGGTTCTGCTCCTGCGCCGAACATCATGCACTGCGCGATATAGTCATACATTATGGTAAGGCTGGAATTACCGAAAACGATAATGTTATCTGTGGGCATATCGAGAATTTCCGCAAACAGAGTCTTGCATTCCGGAATGCCGTCAAGAATGCCGTAGTTGCGTACATCAAAGCCGTTTGATGCCTTGTTGTTGCCGAGAAGCTCGGGAGCAACAAGATTTGATGAGAGTTCAAGCTGGTCTGCGCCGGGCTTGCCTCTGGACATATCGAGCTTAAGACCGAGAGCCTTGAAGCTGTTGTATTCTTCTTTCAAAGCGGCAAGACGCTGCGAAAGATCCTCTTTGCTTAAAACGGGAACCTGAATATCCATTTGATGATACCTCCGAATAATTCTGCATAACAGACTATATTCTATAATATAAAACAGAATTTTGCAAGTGTTATTTTGAAATCTTGCAAAATTCTGTTCTTTTTTGTAATAGCTTACAAATTTATAAATTTAAACCATAGTATTATGCATAATTGCATGATAAAAAATTCATTTACTGATATATATTATTCGAAAATTGTGGGTTCTGATACAGCTTATATCTCGGGCATCTGAATTGCCATACCGCCCTGAACTGCGGATTCATGGGCAAGAATACCGGGCAGAGTCATATTGATTGCAAAATCAACATCAAGCACGGGCTTTTTGCCTTCAACAAGGCAATTGATGAAATCCTTAACCATCTTTGCGTCAGCGCCGCCATGACCGCTTGAATCCTCGCCCTCGTAGCAGGTTGTTACGGGAATATCAATTTTGGAGTTTGCATCAAATGTTCCGGGTACGCTGTGAAGGCTGGCAAGGGAGTGAGCGTTGTCAACAACCTTTCTGCGGTCGGTTTCGATTGTGCCTCTTGTGCCGCAGATGCGGTAGTTATGGTCATAGCTTGTGTAAGCGCCGAAGCTTACAAGCAGCCTGATAACAGCGCCCTTTGCTGTTTTGAACAGAGCAACGCCTGTTTCCTTGCGCTCGGGAGTGTACGGGTCATAGTTGATATCCGCTTCCATGCAGGTAACGCTTACAACTCTGTCATCCATAACATAGAGCAGGGGTCCGAGCTCGTGAGTAAGATATCTGATTGCGGGCTGGTATGTTCTCCAGTGACCCTCGGGATAATATGTGGGAGAAAATTCGTTGGGGTTGAGCGCATGGAGATATTCTGCTTCAGCGTAGGCGATTTCGCCGAAAAGACCGTCCTGATGCATCTTTCTCCAGGTTTCGATAAATGCCCAGTAGCAGCAGTTTTCAACTGCCATATATGTAAGCTCGGGGTGAGCGGCAACGGCTGCCTTGAGTTCTTTTGCTTCTTCAATCGAGTTTACCGAGGGAATCTCGCAAAGCACATGCTTGCCTGCATCAAAAGCTTTGATAACAATAGGTACGTGATAAACGGCTTCGGTGGCAACGATAACGGCATCAATATCGGATTTGAGGAATTCGTCATAATCGCTGAACTGAATGAGATCGGGGTCATTAAGAACCTCGGAAAGCTCCTCATAGCCCGATTTGAGAATTGCGGGATTATGGTCGCAGACCGAAACGAGCTTTGCATTCTTGATACCCTTAAGGCATCTTGCAACGGCTGTGCCCCTGCCGAGACCGACAACGCCGCATTTTATAATTTTATCGCTCATATTAACTCTCCTTTGCTGGATATGAGGTTATTATATATCACTTTTTTTGATTTGTCATCATTTATTTTTAAAATACATTTGCTAACATTAAAAATAATATCGGAAATTTATATTTTCCGTTGGTATGATATACAACAAACTATTTTTATGATATAATTTTGTAGACCAAACCGCTTTTTAATTCGTCTTTTAAGTGAACGCACAAAAAGGAGTGATACGATGAAAAATAAAACCAAGATAATCAAACCGCTTAATACCGATGAAATTATAAAAATCGAGAAGGTCACAAAAAAATACGGTGAGGGAACGATGAATTCTTTTTGCGCCGTAAATAATGTTTCGCTGTCAATCGGGAAAGGGGAGTTCGTAGCCGTTGTTGGCACGAGCGGCTCGGGTAAATCAACCCTCATGCATATGATTGGCGGCGTGGAAAAGCCTACGCAGGGGAAAATATATATCTGCGGCAAGGATATATATTCAATGAAAGATGATGAGCTTTCGTATTTCAAATGCAGAGAAATCGGTATGGTTTATCAGTTTTTTAATCTGATTCCCGTGCTTAACATTGAGGAAAACATTGCGTTTCCGCTTATTGCCGCAGGTGAAGAGCCTGATTTTAAAAAGGTCAGAAGCATCATGAAACGGCTTGGAATAGCCGACAAAGGCTCATATTATCCGCATCAGCTCTCGGGTGGACAGCAGCAGAGGGTCGCCATAGGCAGGTCGGTTATAACATCTCCGTCGCTGATTCTTGCCGATGAGCCTACGGGCAATCTTGATTCGGGCAACAGCAAGGAGGTTATCGATATGCTGGAGGGTATTTGCAGAGAGCTTGGCAAAACCCTTCTCGTTATAACCCATGACGAAAAAATTGCAGCCCGTGCCGACAGAATACTGCGCATTGAGGACGGTAAAATTGTTTCTGATTCAAAAAACATCGGAGTGGTGGAGAAATGAAGCATTTCAGGTTAATTTCAAAGAAAAGGCTTATTTCGGCTAAAACCGAAACAGCCTTGCTGGTTGTTTCAATCGCTCTTGCCGTGTCTGTTTTGTTTTCGTGTTTCTCGCTCGAAGTTAATTATATCGGTTTTTTTATTGCCGAGGCGGAAAATCTGACGGGCAGCCCGATGAGCGGAGTTATGGCAAACGCAAAAGCAAACATCGTTGAAATGGGCGAATATATGTACGATTTATTTATGCATTTTTATTCGGGTCAATCTGCAGGGCGGGATGAGCCTCCCATTTTTATTCCTATAGCGGATAATTCCGAAGCATTGTTTTCATCGCATGCATTGGTCGAAAACCTGCCCCTGACCGTTTCTTTTATGACTGCGATTGTACTGCTGACTGTTTATGTTTCGCTTTCAATCATGTTTGCTGTGTGCAAAAGAGAAAGAAGAAGCTTTTTTGTAACGCTGCTCGCATCGGGGGCAACGGTAAAGCAGATAAAAAAATGTGCGTTTTACGAAGCGGTTTATTACTGTGCCGCCGCAATCCCAGCAGGGCTTTTGCTCGGTTGCATTGAGGTATGGGGATTAAAACTTGCGACTGAAAAGATTTTTGAAAAACTTTCTCTTGGCGGTGAAAAGCTTGCATTTTCAGTGGATATAAGGTTATCCGTGCTTGCGCTTGTAATTACAGTTATTATTGCTCTGCTTATAGTCTGCCGTTTTTCGGTATCTGCCTGTAAAAATCTATCTGTGAGAACAATCGCAACGCAGGTCAAAAGGAAATTTGCAACATCAATAGGCATCAGTGCTTTTACCGAAAGTCCCAAAGCCTACATAAGACCGGGTATCGAGTTTTATATTGCTTTCAGAAATTTTCATAACAATCTCGGAAAATATTTCAAGATAATAGGCATGACAATCCTATATGTAATGATAATCAGTTCATCGCTGATGATTTTCAGCGCAGCAAGGAGCTTTATCGGTCATGAGGTTATCGGTGCGGATTCTGCATTGATTTCTTTCAGCTATGCCTCGGAGATTTATATCTGTTTCGTTGCGCTTATGATTTCGGTTGTCACTTTTCTCAGCACGGTTTTTGCTGTTGTTTCGAATATTAATTCCAACGAGGGTGAATATGCGCTTATGCGTTCTGTTGGCGCTTCAACAAAATCAATAACTAAAGCGGTGAGAATTGAAGGCTTTATCTGCAGCGTGATCGGTGTATGCCTGTGCACTTTTCTTGTTTTCATTTTTTATGCGGCAGTAACCTATATTTATTCTCAGGATTCAAGGGTATCTTTCGGAAGCGCCGATATGCTGATTTTATTCCTTTTTGTGTCAATGGGTCTGTTTTCTCTTTCGGTTATTTTAACGTCGTTTTCAACAGCTGAAAAAATGAAAAAGATTAATCTTATAGGTGTTCTCAAGGATTTTGCTTATTAAAATAACGCAGGCTTGCCCGGCTTTTGCCCTGCAAACCTGCGTTTATTGATTGTGTTATGAAAACAGATTGAAAATAAGACCGCCGATAAATCCTCCTGCGAAGAAAAACGGAAGAAAAACTCCGAATATTCCCGATGCAACAGACCAAAGAATATTTTTCACTCCGCTGACAGTACCCTCGGCAAGAGATTCAAATGTAAGGGAAAAAAGCTCAAAAATGTTATCAGCTTTTTTCTGATTAACACGTATTGAGATTGAATCATAGAATTGCGATGTGTGTTTGTTTTCAATATAAACGGTTGCGAATCCCTTATTTACACCTGTTGCTTTGCCGCTGCGAATGCTGATAAATTTTCTTGAATCGTCATCACCGAGATGGTTCTCGAAATAATGTAAAGCTACCTCTTCCTCCATTCCCTCGGGAATAATCAGATAATCATAGAGGTCGATTTCTTCATCGATTTCAATGGTTTCCCTGTAAGCCATGAATGCAGGCTTGGTAAGAATAACATCGGGATAATTGAACTGCGTGTAATATGTATCGGTGTGAACGGTGCCCTCATATTCATAAGTGTTTGTAAGCTCAATAGCATAGCTGCCTTCCGCTGTAAAAATGTTTTCACTGCCGAGGCTTATAATTGTGCAGCTGTGTTTTGATTCAATTCCGTCAAAGCCCGAATCTGTTTTTCGGAATGACTTTATCTCAACCCTTTCTTCGTTTTCATCAATACGGTAAATAACAATGCTGTTGAAAAACTCTTGGTCAACAGAGTCCTTGATATATAAGCGGTTATCGGTCTGGCTTTGCAAATAATAAACGTTTCCCTCAAGCTCATATGAATCTGCGTTGCCGATAACAGCAACCGAAAAAGCCGTGATTATAGCCAGCACGGCGGCAAGAGTTTTTTTTATTGTTTTCAATTACAACTCCTCTTTTCTTTTATAAAAATAAAATACTCATGATGTAAGAAAATAATACCGGTAAGGCGCACAAAGCCGAAAAAATCGGAAAAAATAAAACAAATCCCATAATTTTTCTCCTCCTGTTAAAATAAATATGTTGCCCAGAGGTCAATGACCTCCGCCAACGGTGATAATACCGCACCGAAAACGCTTCCCACAACAGCCAAAGGGCTCATAAGCGCTAATATCGGCGATGCAATTGCCAGAATAATTCCCATATACAAATCCTCCTTAATATTAATACGGAACAGCTTTCCGTGACTAAATAATAATGCATTAATTATTAAGAAACAATTATCAAAACCATTAAGATTTGATTAAGATTTTTCTAAAATTATTAAGAAAAAAAGCTGCTTTGGAAAAGCAGCTTTCAACTTGTCGAAAAACTTTTTTTCGGCAAAATGCGGCTGTTGAGAAAGGAAGCTGAATGGCGTTTTCTTCGCTTGAAGGTGTATACAGATACATCGAAAAGCAAAAAAACGTCAAATAAACGAAAATATTAATTCAATCCTCCGTCTTTTGGCTTCGCCAAAATCCACCTCCTTTCAAAAGGAGGCTACCGTAAGTTTATTACATATCTTTCGTTTATGGTTCAGCGACTTTATCTACAGTCAAAAAAGCTGCTCAGGGAAAGCAGCTTTTTGTTATCTTATTCCTTTTGATTTGATTGTAGGGAGAAACGAAACTGTTGATGCAGCCATGACCGCAAACATTAAAAGAAGATAATAAGGTATGATGTTTGCACCGATATGTTCAACAAGCTGACCGCAAACGATGGGAGTTAACATTATGCTTACATATGAAAATGCCATCTGCATGCTTATCATTGATTGCGAAACATCCTTGCCGAATGAAAGGGGAGTCAGGTGCGTCATGTTAGGGAAAACGGGACCGTTGCCAAAGCCTATCAGGAAAAGTCCCGCGGCTGTAATTGCAGTCGGTACAGGCAGAGCGGTCATTATAATTGCCGCAAGAGTTACTGCCTGACCTGCCATAACAATTTTTATGCAGGAAAGTCTGCTCGCAAGGAAACCTGAGAGAAGTCTGCCAAGAGCCATGCCTGCAAAATAAAAGGTTATTGTTTCGGCTGCCTTGTCAGCCGTCATTCCCTTTGAGTTAACAAGAAATGTGCTGCCCCATATAAGGCATACGGATTCAATTGCGCAAGAAAAAACGAAAATTCCAAGTGAGGCTTTTGCACCGCTTGTTTTGAACACATCTCTTATTTTCAGGATTTTTGCAGGATCTTCTTCAATCGCTTCTTTTTCTTTGACTTTTTTCCATACAGGAAGAGTTGCTGCCGTGAGCACTGCGATTGCAAGCTGAACAAAAAACATTATTCTGTATCCGCTTCTCCAACCACCGGCTTTTGCAAGAGCAATCGACATCAGATAGGGGCTGAGCGAAACTCCGACACCGTAAAAGCAATGCAAAAAATTAACGTGAGAGGCTTTGTAATGAAGTGCAACATAGTTGTTGAGAGCAGTGTCAACCGAGCCTGCTCCGAGACCGAGCGGCAGGGCAAAAAGGCAAAACCATATCATGTTCTGAGAAAATGAGAAACCGAGAAGGGCGGCAGCAGTCATAAAAGTGCTGATAACCGTTACCTTTGCTGTGCCGAAGCGGTTGATTATCCGTGCGCTCATAAAGCTGGAAATAACCGTACCGCAGGAAACAACTATTGTTATATAGCTTGCGTATGAAACAGGAAATCCGAATTCGCTGTAAATTGCAGGCCACGATGCGCCGAGAAGAGAATCGGGAATGCCGAGCCCTATATAAGCCGTGAAAATCACAATAATCAGTAGAGTTGCCATATTATTCTCCGTTGAATGAATTTATTGGACTGAATAAAACTTAACAGTTATGTTGTATCAAAGCAAAATGTTATTCGGGGTTACAGATTTCAGACTAAAAGTCAGGGCAATTTGTTTCCTGCTGCCCTGTAAATCTCATACCATTCCTCACGTGTGAGCCTGATTTCGCTTGCTTTGATGCAGTCTTTCAGGCGGGTGAGGTTTGTTGTTCCCGTAACGGGCTGCATTTTAGCAGGGTGACGGAGTATCCACGCGAAAGCAACGGTTGTTTTTGAAACGCCGTATTTTTCTCCGACAGCTTCAAGAGTTTTGTTGAGCTCGGGAAACTTTTCGTTATCAATAAAGCACCCCTCAAAGAAACCGTATTGCATCGGTGACCACGGCTGAACGGTGATTTTGTTAAGCCTGCAAAAATCAAGTACTCCGCCGTCGCGGTTGGTTGCGGAATCGTTATACATATTAACGTTTATACCCGATTGTATCATCGGCGCATGCATAACGGAAAACTGGAGCTGGTTTACGCAAAGCGGCATATCAAGGCAGGATTGCAGAAGCTGTATCTGATAGGGGTTTTGATTTGAAACTCCGAAATGGCGGACTTTACCCGATGATTCAAGCTCATCAAATGCCCGTGCAACCTCTTCGGGCTCCATAAGTGCATCAGGTCTGTGGAGAAGAAGCACGTCGATATAATCCGTGCCGAGTCTTTTAAGGCTGCCGTTAACGGATTCGGTAATGTGTTCATAAGAAAAATCAAATCTGCCCGAACAGATTCCGCATTTTGTCTGGATGATAAGTTTTTCACGCATTGATGCGGAAACGGCGTTTCCGAAAACCGTTTCGCTTTTGCCGTCACCGTAAATATCAGCATGGTCAAAAAAATTAACGCCGTGTTCAAGTGCGGTATCGATAAAAGCGGATATCTCTTTGCCGCTCATGCCGCTTATGCGCATGCAGCCTGTGGCAACCGTCGGCACCTGCAAACCGCTTTTTCCGAGTTCGATTTTATACATATGTATCCTCCTTATGATTTTCTTTTCGGTGAAATCTCATTCCATAGTGTAAAGCCGATAATCAGAATGCCGCCTGCAATTTGCTGCAGGGTTATTGCTTCGCCCAGAACCGTGACCGAAATCATAACTGCAACCAACGGGTCGATATAGCTGAGAATGGCGGCTTTCTGCCCCGGCAATTCTTTCAATGATGAAAAATACATGCAATATGTTATGCCTGTATGGAAAAAACCTACGATAAGAAGATTTGCCCAGCCCGTTACGTCAAGATTTTTTAACGTTATTCCGCTTGTCAGAAGCACATACGGAAGCAGAACAACAACTGCCGAAAGAAATTGCAGGAATGTTCGATGGATGCCTTCCACTTTCCTGATGAATTTGTTTAGAAGAACAGCTGTTGCATAGAAAAAGGCTGCGCCCAGACCGAAAAGAATTCCGATTAAATCGTTGTTGCCGCTCATGTTGCCTGTGACCGTAATGAGCACAAGACCTGCAGTTGACATAACAAAGCAGATAATCTGCTTGCCAGTCAGCTTCTCTTTAAACAGAATCGGACAAACGATTGTTACAATAACGGGCGCAAAATAATAGCTTAATGTTGCAACGGAAACAGTGGTGTGCTTGTAAGCCTCAAAAAGCAGAATCCAGTTGATTCCCACCGCAATACCCGAAATCAGAAGCAAAGGCACCTCTTTTTTTATTTCCGAAAAGTTGATTTTCTGCTTGGTAATCAATAAATAAACCGCAATAAGAACTGTGGCGAGAACGGCACGGTATAAAGCAAGTTCACCTGATGAAACGGGAATTTTTCTGACAAAAACGCTTATAGTGCCGAATATTGCCATGGATAAAACCATCATTAATCGCGGGTTTATAATCTTTTTCATAAAGAATCCTCTCAAAACGGATAGCAGTTTTTATTTATCCTGCGGATAAACGATACCCGTTATTTTTCTGATTTTGTCCATCTGTCGGGTTATGTAAAGTGTCTGTTCGTGAGTAACAATGGGGCTTTCTTTTAAACCGAGAGCAACGCATTCGCTGAAATGTGCAATCTGCTCTTCGAAACCGTTACCTGCATAGGGAGCGGAAATTGTTTCGGTTATGCCGTTGTTGAGGTGAAGCTCAATTTCCTGCGGCGCATAAAATCTGCGCAGATATGCATATCCCTTGCTGCCGTAAACATATCCCTCGTTCGGCTTTCGCAGCAGAATGGCGCTTGAAATATCGGCTATCGCACCGCTTTTGTATTTAAGAATTGCGCAGGTGTGGCTGTCAACCCCATTATAAATATCGGACTGCGCATTGATTTCGGCAACATCTTTTCCGAGATACCAGCTTGCAAAGTTAAGCCCGTAAACACCGACATCGAGCAGTGAGCCACCGCCGTGCTCAGGCTTGAAAACATGGTGATCCATTTCGTCTTCATCCATTGTGTAGCAGAATTTGCCTTCAACGCCGAGGATTTCTCCGAGAATGCCGCTCTCAACAATTTCAAGCATTCTGAGCGTACCGGGTACAAGCCTTGCCCACATAGCTTCCATGAGCAGAACATTATTTTTCTTTGCACAGCGGAACATTTCCTCCGCTTCGGCAGCGTTGACCGCCATGGGCTTTTCGCAGATAACATGCTTGCCGTTGTTCATCATAAGGCATGAGCAGGTTATGTGACCCGAATGAGGAACAGCAATATAAGCCGCATCAATCACATCGGATTCAGCCATCTTTTCATAGCTGTCAAAGCGAACGGGAATATCAAATTCGTCGCCGAATTTTTCAGCGTTTTCTTTTGTTCTTGATGCAACGGCAACAAGCTCTGCGTTTGTAACGTTTTTTATTGCGTTTGCAAAGCGGTGAGCGATTGTGCCGGTGCCGACAATACCGAATTTTATTTTTTTATTGTTCATATCGAAACTCCTTATTCGTTTTTAACGATTAAAGCTTGTTTTCAGCTTTCGGAACACAATGAACGTGTTTGTATTAAAATTTAAGCCTGTTTTTTTGAGAGGCTGACCATCATTCGGTGTGGGTATCGGGGTAATTTGTTTTAATTTCAATAGGCTCAAGCATATCAATATCCTTTTTGGTGTTTGCCTCATAATTCAGACTTACTTCCTATAGGTCGGAGCGTTTAATTAAATTAATAATATTTTTTAAAATCAGTAAATTTATTTAGTTAAATATAACATTAGAAAAATATCAAGTCAATGCTTTAATTCAAATTGTATAGACACAACTTCATGACGTTGAATAA
>JAZNPG010000023.1:0-6491 GCA_045589555.1 Acutalibacteraceae bacterium | reverse complement strand
TTTTTTCTCGTATTTTTCAGCTTCCGCTTTATAATGATCGATATCTTCACTCAAAGCTACGCCCATACCCGTTGTAAACATTCCGCTGACCAAAAACAGCACCAGAATCAGAATCACTACTTTTAATCCGTTATTCTTTTTGGCTTTTGAATTTTTTCTGCCGCAGGATACGCATTTGCCGTTTTTGAAATACTCTCTGCTGCCGCAATTCGGACACACACTCGGTGAAATATGGGTTGTCGGGTTTGTTACAAGCTGAAGTCCGCAGTTAGGGCAAAAATCGCTGTTATCGGGAACTATGTTGTTGCAATTACTGCAAATCATTTGTTGTCACCTCTTTAAAGGACCGTATAAATTAAAGCCGCATTTGTTGCAGAAACGTGCATTGGCAACCGTAGGAGCACCGCATTTTCTGCAGAATCTGGGTTGATTCGTTGTCTGCGGTTGCTGAATCTGTTGCGGTTGCTGAATTTGTTGCGGTTGCTGAATCTGTTGCGGTTGCTGTGACTGCTGCGGCGGTTGATACAGCTTCGGACGCTGAGTCTTATCCGCCTCCATCGGCTGCTGAGATTGTCTGAAATGCTCAGGCATCACCGTTTGCTCCGAGGGTTGCTGCGGCTGCACCTGAGGCGAGAAAGGCTGATAGGATGCAAACTCCGTTTTTATTTCATTGGGAGGAAAATCAAGCTTTGAAAGAGCTTCTTTAAGCTCGAAAACATTCTGATATCTGTCCTCTATTTTTACCGCAAGCATTTTCTTCAGAATTTCGGCATATCCGGGATTTATTCCGTCAAGATTCAGCGAATCATCCGTTATTCTTGTCATCGCATCATCAAGCAGTGTGCCTGTGAGCGAATAATAGAGCGAGCCGCCTAACGCATAGATATCTGTCCACGGACCCTGATTGCCCTTTTTCTGATACTGCTCAAGAGGAGCAAAGCCCTGCTTGAGAATGACGGAAAGGCTCTTGGACTCTTCGCCCAGAACCTGCCTTGCCGCACCGAAATCTATCAGCTTGATTTTTCCGTCGGTGCAGATAAAGATATTATCGGGCGAAATATCACGGTGCAGAACATCTGCACTGTGAACAACCATAAGAGCTTCAGAAATTTTCAGAGCTACATAAAGAGCCTCCGCCTCCGAAATTTTTCCGCCTTTTTCTTTTATATAATTTTTGAAATCGGCACCGTCAAGAAATTCCATGACAAAATATGCCGTGTTATTCTCAAAGAAGAATTCATAAACGCTGATTATGTTAGGGTTGCCGTTGAAGCGCGAAACCAACTTCGCTTCCTCATAGAATTTCTGCGCGCCCTTTTTGAAGCATTCGGCGCTTTCGCCGCCGTAGGTTGAAACCATTGTTTCGCCCGTGTTTCTGTGGGTCAGCGAATCGGGCAGATATTCTTTTACGGCTACCTTTTTGCCTTCTTTTGAGTCATAGCAGAGATATGTTATGCCGAAGCCGCCCTTGCCGAGCACCCTGCCCACAACATATCTGCCCATGAGAATTACCCCTTCGCTCAGAGCGGTGGGATATTTGCTGTTATTGCTTTTGCCACGGCAGTTGAAGCAGCTGCTTATTCCTGCCGGCCACTCCATAAAGCAATGCTCGCAAAGGTTTTTGCCGTTTATATTAAGCATTATTACACCCCGTAGAGATTAATTGTTGATTGTTGAGTGAATTACTGAAGCTCAAAAAGGTTTTCGGGGCTTCCGAGATAGAATTTCTCTCCGCTGTTAAGAGCAACGCTTCTTTCAGGAGTGATTTTGATTCCTGAACCGGTATATGTTCCGTAAGTTGAATTTCTGTCAGTAATAATGAACTTGCCGCTTGAGGGGTTATAGGAAACGAGGCAGTGCATTCTGCTGATGCCTGCTGATTTGTTAAGAACAACCTGGCAAACCGAGGGGTCACGGCCCATAAGAAGTCCGTTGCCTGTAATGGGGAATCTCATGCCTGCAGCTTCACCTGCAAGACCTACAACTGCTCTGCCTGAGCTCGGAGCGGGAGCAGGCATGGGTGAGGGCATGGGCGCGGGACCTGCCGAGGGAGTCGGTGCAAATGCGCCGTCAATAACATAAGTGCCTGCAAGCCTATCGTGAAGTGTCTGATACTCATTTGAGAAAAGAGCCATGAGGAATCCGACACCAAGGAATAAGCCGGAAAGGATTCTGCCGAAATATCTGATTGCTGCTTTTGAATAGTCGATGCCCATACCGTTTGCATCAACAACCGAGAGATTGAAAAGTCTTTTGCCTACGGTTGCGTGCCATGAGCCGCCTTCGCACAGAATATAATAGCCTGCGCTGATAATGAATGAAACCGAAAAATAAATCGGATCATAGAATACTGCGCAAAGAATTACACCTATAATATTTACAACAATTGAGTCAACAATCGCTGCGCCTAAACGTTTTCCTAAACTACCGTAATTCATAATCATTCTCCTTATTTGTGAAAGATAATATCAAGTCACCGTCAGTTGCTTCTTCTGTTAATTCTGACAATGCTTCTTCAAGCGATATAGTGTTTGGTACGGTTTCCTGAACGGCTTGCGTTGCGGATTCCGAAACAGATTCCGAGGTTTTCTCCGAAACGGTTGATGTTACCGTTTCGTTTGCGGAAGGAGCTTCTTCATTCTTATTCCTTCCTTTGATTAAAAAGACCGTTAACGCAATTACCGCTGCAAGCAGTACGGCGGCAACCGCAATTATCAGAATCTTTTTACTGCCTGTTTTCTTTGGCGGCTGATTCATCTCAACCGTCTGATTTATCCGTTGATTCGGAATGTTGCTTGTTGCGGATTTTTTATTTCTCGGTGCGATTCCCGCATCTGCGGCAAGGTCATTCAGAGAAGCGTATCTCTCGCAGCCGATTCCGCACATTCTTTTAACCAGCATCAGCAGCTGCTTATTATTTGTGCTGCTTTCAAGAGCCTGAACATCGAAGCGCTGCTGACCGTCAAACGGTGAGCCCGGAGTTTTTGCGGTAAGCATTGTGTAAAGAACTGCGCCGACCGAAAAAATATCCGAAAGGATACTCTTGCCTGCCTTGCCGAAATCCGACGGTGACATGTAATTTGCCTTGCGTTCAAAAACAAGCGAATCCTTAAGCATCGGCGCAAGCTCATCCTCGTTAAGCTCGAAGCCGTCAACAATAACTCCGTTGCTTCCGACATAGACATTGTCTGCCGATATGTTGCCGTTAAAGCTGTTATGGGCATCCAGCTCAAGCAAACCGTTTACCATCGCCTTCATGCTTTTTATTATAGCATCATCGGAAAGCCTGCCGTAATTCTGAATGTACCTGCTCAGGTTCAACATCGGATGGTTTTCAACAATAAAATACGCTGTGTTATTTTCATAAAATGCGCCCTTGACCTTTATGAAGCTGCCCGACTGTTCTGCATTCTGAGGTATCTTCATCAAGGCAATAAACTTCTGCATTGCGGCATTGTAAGAGTCGAGATCACCTGCTTTAAGTTCAACTGCCGTGCCGCCGTTTCTTTTCACAAACGCCTGAGAAAAGAATTCTTTAATTATAACAATATTCTGACCTTGAGAATCATAGCAGAGATATTCTTTTACGGTTTTGCTTTTCCGTATCTCTCTGCCTGTAACATATCTGCCGTTTAGCACGGTTCCGCTTTTCAGGCTGTCTGCTGAGTTTTCGGTAAATCCGCAGCTGCAGGCTCCCGAAGCATCAACAGGTCTGAAGCAGCCGTTGCAAAGAAATCTTCCGTTTATTTCAAGCACGGCAATCACCTCCCTGATTTTCTGAGGATTTATGTTCCGGTTCAAATTATTTTTCGAACCGCTCTTTATTTCATAATATAATTATAATTATAGATATTATATCACCGTAGTTTCAATTTGTCCACTTTTTTACACAAAAATATTCGCTTTTTCTTAAGTGTTTCTATCAGTTTTTCCATAAATTTTTCAAAGATTTTGTTAATTATAAAACATTATACTTGCAATAAGCTGAAAAAGTGGTAAAATCTTTATGAGTAAACTTTTCGGAGGTTGTTTTATGGCTAAATTTTTATTCTCCGCTTTTGCAGATGAAGCTTCGTCTGACATTCTCGAGCAGATAGCTGCCTGCAAAGCAAACCGCATTGATTACATTGAGCTTCGCAACGTTAACGGTAAAAATATCTCAAACTTTACCGTTGAAGAGGCAAAGGAGCTCAAAAAGCTTCTTGACGATAACGGCATAAAGGTTTCGTCAATCGGCTCCCACTACGGCAAAATTGAAATCACCGATGATTTCGCTCCCCATTTTGAGGCATTCAAGCAGACCGTTGAGGTTGCAATGGTTCTTGAAACAAAATATATCAGAATGTTCAGCTTCTTCTTCACACAGGGTCAGAAGATTGAAGAATATAAAGACGAGGTTTACAGACGCCTTGATGCCATGGTCGATTATTCAAATGAGCACGGTATTCTCTGCTGCCACGAAAACGAAAAAGGCATTTACGGCGACATAACCGAAAGATGCGTTGAGCTTGCCGAGCATTACGGCGACAGAATGGGCTGCATCTTTGACCCCTCAAACTATATCCAGTGCGGCAGCAACACTCTTGAGGGCTTCAAGCTTCTCAAAGACCGTGTTACATATATGCACATCAAGGATTGCATTGCCGAAATCGATACCGTTGTTCCCGCAGGCGAGGGCGACGGTCACCTTGAAGAAATCCTTAAAATGCTTGACGAAAATGAAGGCGTTTATTTCCTTTCGGTTGAGCCTCATCTGAGAGTCTTTGAGGGTCTTGAAAATCTTGAACCCGACGATGCAACCGCAAATGCAATGAACAAAAAGTTTGTTTATCCTGACAACAAAACATCATTCGCCGCTGCATGCACCGCAATTCACAACATCATTGAAAACAAAGTTCAGCCCGTCAGATTCGGCATTATCGGCGTTGGCAACATGGGTACCTCCCATATAAAAATGAATCTCAAGGGTGAACACAAAGAGCTTCGCATTACAGCGATTGCCGATATCAATCCCGAGCGTCTTGAGGCTGCAGCAAAGCTCATGCCCGAGGTTAAAGCATATAACACAGCTGAAGAACTTATCGACAGCGGAGAGGTTGACGCAGTTATTATTGCAACCCCTCACTATGACCACTCCCCCATCGCCCAGTACGCATTCAGCAAGGGTGTTCATGTTCTCACAGAAAAGCCCGCAGGCGTTTATGCAAAGCAGGTTCGTGAAATGAACGAGGCAGCCGCAAAAACAGACCTCGTTTTCGGAATTATGTATAACCAACGCACAAACTGCGTTTACAGAAAAATGCGTGAAATCGTTCAGAGCGGCGAGCTCGGCGAAATCAGAAGAACCAGCTGGATTATCACTGACTGGTACAGAACCCAGGCATACTATAACTCAGGCGGATGGCGTGCAACCTGGGGCGGCGAAGGAGGCGGCGTGCTGCTTAACCAGTGCCCCCATAACCTTGACCTCTGGCAGTGGATTTGCGGTCTGCCCGTTAAGGTTCAGGCATTCTGCCATGAAGGCAAGTGGCACGATATCGAAGTTGAAGACGATGTTACAATCTATGTTGAATATGCCAACGGCGCAACAGGCACATTCATAACAACAACAGGCGACTGCCCCGGCACAAACAGATTTGAAATCACGCTTGACGGCGGTAAGCTCGTTTGCGAAAACAACAAGCTTATGCTTTATAAGCTCAACGGCAGGGTTTCTGAGCACTGCGCAACCGCAACCGAAGGCTTCGGCTGGATTGAGGGCGAATGGGTTGAGGTTGAAACCGACGGCAGAAACAAGCAGCATTCAGAGGTTACCAACAAATTCGCAGCAGCCGTTCTAAGAGGCGAACCCCTTGTTGCAAACGGTGAAGAAGGCATCAGAGGCCTTTCGATTTCCAATGCCGCTCACCTTTCATCATGGCTCGGCAAAACAGTTGAGCTTCCCGTTGATGAGGACATTTATTTCGCAGAGCTTAACAAAAAAATTGCTGCAGGCAACGCAGTAAAAGCTAACGTTACCGAAACCGTACAGGGCGATATGAGCTCAACATTCTGATATATCGCTGCGAGGTGATTTTTATGAAAGTTGCCGTTATCGGCTGCGGAGGAATTTCATCAATGCATCTGAAAGCATTGAGCGAAAATCCCGATACAGATATTGTTGCTGTTGCCGATATTAAACCCGAAAGAGCCGACAAAGCCGCCATAGAATACGGTGCAAGGGCATATTATGATTTCGATGAGCTTCTGAATAATGAAGAGCTTGATGCGATTCATATATGCACTCCGCATTATCTGCACGCTGACATGATAATTGAGGCGCTTGAGAGGGGCGTAAACGTGCTTTGTGAAAAACCGCTCTGTATAAAAGAAGAAGATATAGAACGTATATTAGAAGCTGAAAATAAATCAAGTGCAATACTAGGCGTATGCCATCAAAATAGATACAACGCAGAAAATAAGTTTGTAAAAGAAGTCGGAGGCCAAGCGGT
>JAZNPG010000022.1:0-12408 GCA_045589555.1 Acutalibacteraceae bacterium | reverse complement strand
GATTATATGTCTGTATATAGATGTGAAATGTGCGGTGGTACATTAAAAATAAATGAAGATAAAATGATAGGGTATTGTGAATATTGTGGTACACAACAGTCTTTGTCAGAACAAGGAAATTCTAATTATAATCCAGATGACAGAGGTAATCGAAAGATCGAATCTGATAATAAAAAGAAAGTTAGCAAACAGGTCAGAAAACCCGAAAAGGGCGATATCGTTGCAACAATGAAAACAAACATGGGCGAAATTAAGATTCTTCTTTTCCCCGATGCAGCTCCCAAGGCTGTTGAGAATTTTACAACGCATGCCAAAAACGGCTATTATAACGGAATTATTTTCCACAGAGTTATTCCTGATTTTATGATTCAGGGCGGTGACCCCACAGGCACAGGCAGAGGCGGCGAAAGCATCTGGGGCAGCAGCTTCAAGGATGAATTCAACGTTGATTATCATAATGTCAGAGGCGCACTTTCGATGGCTAACGCAGGCCCCGGCACTAACGGCAGCCAGTTTTTCATTGTTCAGGCAAAAGAGGTTGATTCGGGTCTTCTTTCGCAGATGGAGCAGCTTGCAGACAGAGGCTTTCCCACCGAATGCGTTGAAGATTACAAAGCACTCGGCGGCACACCTTGGCTTGATTTCAAGCATACCGTTTTCGGTCAGGTTGTTGAGGGTATGGATACCGTTGATGCTATCGCAGCCGTTAAAACAAGCTATGGCGATAAGCCCGTTGAGGATGTTGTTATCCTCGGTATCGATGTTGAAGAAATTGCATAAAAATATAAGCAGGGAGTTTCGGCTTCCTGCTTTTTGTTGAATTAACAAAATAAATATGTTATTATAAAGACTGAGGGGTGAGAAATGTGAAAATCAGGACAGTTTTATTCTACAAGGAAGATGAGTTTGATTTACTGAAAAGCGATTATATTAAAAAGTACAGGATATTTGAGCAAAACGGAAAAAAGATTTCTTTTGCTTTTGCAGAGTGTAAGCTGAAAAGGGGAGTAGAACTGCCCGAATTATTCAAAGGCGGATATCAGCGTTTTATTAAAGTGTACCGCATTGATGACGGAGAGCAGAATTTTGTCTGCATAAATTACCCTGCAAGAATTTTTTACAGAATGAACGTCAGGTGTTATGATGACATACGACGTTTTAAAGAAAAATATTCGGATTTAAAGAATGATATCGTATCCAACGGTTGTAAAATTTTTGGCTTTGAAAGGTTCAGGTATTGCAACAAAGATATGGCATACACTATGCCGTTTGCCGTATATGAACCGAAAAACAAGAGCGGTCAAAAACTGCCTGTACTTATTTATCTTCATGGAAAAACCAACGGAGGCGAAACAAATATAACACCCTTTACGGAGTGCATGGGTATAGTTGCAAGAAAGATAAAAAAACTAAAAAGGAAAAATCCCTGTATTATGGTTGTGCCTTCAATACCAAGAAGCTACGGCTATGACATAAAGGTAAAAAATGAAGATAACTTTTTGTTTGATGCGATTTTTAACGAACTTTTTCCTCTGCTTAAAGAGAAATATCCCATTGATGAAAACCGAGTTTACTTAATGGGCTCCTCAAACGGTGCAGGCGGCACCTGGTCGCAGATTATTAAGCATCCCGAGCGCTATGCCGCCGCAATACCGATGATGGGATATTCGGATGCCGATGAGGATAAATATTTTGAAGCCATAAAGGATATCCCTGTGTGGGCGGTTCACGCAGAGGATGATGATAACGTTCTGATAGGAAAATCGGAATATGGTGTTGACGGTTCCGATATTCTTATTGAAAAGCTTAAAGCCGCAGGTAATGGCAAGGTAAAATATTCAAGATATAAAAAGTACGGTCATGGCGTAGCGAAGGTGTTCGTTAAACGTGAAAACTGGTGTGATTGGCTTTTTGAACAAAAGAAAGAATAAGCAAAAAGAACCGCTGAAAAGCGGTTCTTGGTATTTACTCTGCAAATTCTTTTTCAATTGCTGCAATAACGTTATCAACGTCTGATTTAACAACAAGCATTGCGATTTCGATTTCAGATGTTGTTATCATTCTGACATCTGCGTCGGCATTTGCTGCAGCCTTGAAAACCTTGGCTGAAACGCCGGGAGTGCCTCTCATTGCTTCGCCGCTGACAGTCAGCTTGCAGTTGCCGCTGCTTACGCTGATTTTTGTTTTGGGGTTGATTTCACGAAGCTTTGATGCGATTGAAAGAACGGGGATAAAATCGTTATCGCTGACGGTGAACGAAAATCCCGAGCTTGCACCGCTTAAAGGAAACTGCGAAATCATATCAACATCGATGCCTGCATCAGCAATCATCTTGAAAACCTCGGCGATGTGAGCGATATCGGCAGGGGCATCGCAGAGAGAAAAAAGAGTAACGTCTTCTGTTATAAATATATTATCAACAAGCTTCATTTTATATTCTCCGTTTCTTTATTTCAGCATCCGGGACATATCATACATTCCTGCAGGCTTGCCGCAGATGAATTTTGCTGCGTTTATCGCACCCGTTGCAAAAAGCTCCTTGCTTCTTGCGGAATGAGAGATTTTGATTATTTCATCGTGGCCTGCAAAAATAATTTCATGCTCGCCCGTGATTGTGCCGCCTCTGACTGCATGAATGCCGATTTCGTTTTTGGTTCTTTTTTCACGCTTTGAATGGCGGTCATATTCATATTTGGTGTCACCTTTAAGCTCATCCTTGATGGCATCAGCAATCATAAGAGCTGTTCCGCTGGGAGCATCGATTTTCTGGTTGTGATGCATCTCAACAATTTCAATATCAAAATCATTGCCGAGAACAGCAGTTGCTTTTTTTGCAAGCTCGCAGATGAGGTTAACGCCAAGCGACATATTTGCACTGAAGAAAACGGGAATTTTTTCGGCAGCGGATTTTATAAGCGCTTTCTGCGAATCGTTAAGACCCGTTGTGCAGATAACGGCAGGGATACCGTTTTTAACCGCATATTCGAGCAGACCGCCGAGAGCCGAGGGATTTGAAAAGTCGATGATTGCATCGGCTTTTTTGGTTATTTCGTCGGGAATAAGAGCAGGGGAGCCGAAAACGGGATAGCCGTAAAGGCTTTCGGCAAAAATATCAATTCCGCCGATAATCTCGATTCCGTCGGTAACAGCAGCGTTGGCTGTTACTGCTTTGCCCATTTTTCCGTTGCAACCGCTTAATAAAATTCCTGCCATTTTGTTTTACCTCAATTAAAAATTATACTAAACCGTGCTTTGCAAGGCTCGCTCTGAGCTTTGCCTTTGCTTCATCCGTCATTTCGTAAAGGGGAAGTCTGCAGGGACCTACATCAAGACCCATCATGTTCATTGCTTCCTTAACGGGGATGGGGTTAACATCAACAAAAAGGTTGTTGCAAAGGTCAAGATATTCAATCTGAAGGTCACGGCTTGCCTTGTAGTCACCCGCAAGGAACTTTGCGGGAATATCGTGAGCAACCTTGGGAAGGATGTTTGAAAGAACAGAGATGCTGCCCTTGCCGCCGAGTGACATAAGAGCGGTAACCTGATCGTCATTGCCCGAATAAACAGAGAAATCCTCACCGCAAAGAGAAATTGTTTTTGCAACAGCAGAGATATCGCCGCTTGCTTCCTTTGTGCCAACAATTCTCGGATGCTTTGAAAGCTCAAGATATGTTTCGGGAAGAATGTTAACACCTGTTCTTGAGGGAACATTATAGGTGATAATCGGAACGCTTACTCTGTCTGCAATGTAGGTATAGTGAGCGATAAGACCTCTCTGCGAGGTTTTGTTATAATAGGGGGTAACAGAGAGAAGAGCATCAACGCCTGCCTTTTCAGCCTCGTTTGAAAGCTTAACGGCATAGTTTGAATCGTTGCTGCCTGTTCCTGCAATAACAGGGATTCTCTTGTTAACGACTTCAACGGTGAAGCGGATAGCCTCGGAATGCTCATCGTGGTCAAGGGTTGAGCCTTCGCCCGTTGTGCCGCAGATTACGATTGCGTCTGTGTGGTTTGCAATCTGGTATTCAATAAGCTCTGCAAGCTTTGAATAGTTGATTTTGTTATCGGCGGTAAAGGGTGTAACAATTGCAACACCTGCGCCCGTAAAAACAGTCTGCTTCATAGCTGACTCCTTTCAATTCGTTAAAACAAATTAGTTTTTGGGGTTAATATAGCCCTGTGCGCAAAGCTGCTCTGCCATAAGAACAGCGCCGCCTGCCGCACCTCTGAGGGTGTTGTGTGAAAGGCAAACGAATTTATAATCGAACTGGCTGTCCTCTCTGAGTCGGCCGATTGAAACTGCCATGCCGTTTTCAAGATTTCTCTGAAGCTTTGTCTGGGGGAGATTATCCTCTTCAAAATAGTTGAGGAACTGCTTGGGAGCGCTGGGGAGCTCTGCTTCCTGAGGATAGCCCTTGAACTCTGCCCAAACCTTCTTCATTTCATCGATTGTGGGTTTGTTTTCAAATCTTACGAAAACTGCTGCCATGTGACCGTCAGATGCGGGAACACGAAGGCACTGTGCGGTGAAGTTGGGAGAAGTTGCGTCAACAATTCTGTCGCCCTCAACTTTGCCCCAGATTTTAAGAGGCTCAACCTCTGATTTTTCTTCTTCGCCGCCGATATAGGGGATAACGTTATCAACCATTTCGGGCCATGTATCAAATGTTTTGCCTGCGCCCGAGATTGCCTGATATGTGCAAACGAGAACGTCTTTTACTTTATAACCTGCCTTATCAAGGGGATAAAGAGCAGGAACATAGCTCTGAAGTGAGCAGTTTGATTTAACGGAAACGAAGCCTCTCTCTGTACCGAGACGTTTTCTCTGAGCTGTGATGATTTCTGCATGGTCGGGATTGAGCTCGGGAACGATCATCGGAACATCGGGAGTGTGTCTGTGAGCGCTGTTGTTTGATACAACGGGGCATTCAGCCTTTGCATATGCTTCTTCAAGAGCCTTGATTTCGTCTTTCTTCATGTCAACTGCGCAGAAGACGAAGTCAACGGAAGCTGCGATTTTTTCGATATCTGCAGTTGCATCCATAACAACGATATCAGCGATGTTCTCGGGGATATCGGTTGCCATGCACCATTTTGCACCTACAGCATCCTTATATTTTTTGCCTGCGGAGCGGGGGCTTGCCGCAAGAACGGTAACGTTGAACCAGGGGTGATTTGCAAGAAGAGTGATGAAACGCTGACCAACCATACCTGTTGCGCCAACGATGCCTACTTTGTAATTGTTCATTTTTTATACCTCATTTCAGGTTATCTGTGTGCGGCAGATTTTTGAAAATCAAATGCTTGACAAAAACCTCCGATAATATTATGATGATATCACAAATGACCTTTATAAGTCAAATGGCATTTATACAAATATATTATATAAAATAAAAAATATTTTGAGGATTTTTAATGAAACGTAGCGATTTTTTCTATGATTTACCGCAGGAACTCATTGCGCAGACCCCTGCAGAGCCTCGTGACAGCTCAAGAATGCTTGTTATTGATAAAGAAACAGGCGAGTGTTCTCACAGAGTTTTCAGGGATGTTACAGAGTATTTCAGACCGGGCGACTGCCTGATTTTAAACAATACAAAAGTGCTGCCCGCAAGAATGTACGGCACAAGAGTTGATACGGGCTCGGTTGTTGAGTTCCTTCTTCTCAGCCAGAAAAGCGGTGACACCTGGGAGGTTATAACAGGTCCCGGTAAAAAAGCGAGAACAGGACATAAATTCACTTTCGGTGATGGCTCTTTGACCGCTGAAATAATTGAGGTTTTGCCTGACGGCAACCGCATTGCAAAATTCGGCTTTGAGGGGAATTTTTATGAGGTTATTGATAAAATCGGCGAGATGCCTCTACCTCATTATATAACCGAAAAGCTTGAGGATAAAGACCGTTATCAGACGGTTTATGCCGAAAAAGAGGGCAGCGCCGCAGCTCCGACGGCAGGTCTGCATTTTACTTCCGAGCTTATGGAAAAAATCCGCTCAATGGGTGTTGAAATCGGCTTTGTTACTCTGCATGTCGGTCTCGGCACTTTCAGACCCGTCAAGGCTGACGATATCAAAGACCATCATATGCATTCGGAGCATTATTATCTGCCTGCCGAAACAGCAGAAATTATCAATCGCACAAAGGCAAACGGCGGCAGAGTTTTTGCGGTCGGAACAACCTGCTGCAGAACTCTTGAATCTGTTGCAACCTTTATGGGCGAAATAAAAGAAGCAGAAGGAAACACGGATATTTTTATTTATCCCGGTTATGAATTCAAGTGCATCGATTGTCTTATAACCAATTTTCACCTGCCGGAAAGCACACTGATTATGCTTGTCAGTGCATTCTGCGGCTATGAAAACACAATGAATGCATATAAAATTGCTGTTGAAGAAAAATACAGATTCTTCTCATTTGGCGATGCATGCTTGATTTGCAAATAAATCTTACGGAGTAAACTATGTATAAGCTTATAAAAAAACAAGGCAATGCAAGGCGAGGCGAATTTGTTACCGTTCACGGTACGGTGCAGACTCCCGCTTTTATGAATGTTGCAACCTGTGGCGCAATCAAGGGCGCTCTTTCGGCGGTTGACCTCAAGGAAATCCGATGCCAGGTTATGCTTTCAAATACTTATCACCTCCATGTCCGCCCCGGCGATGAGCTTGTGCGAGAAATGGGCGGTCTGCATAAGTTTTCAGGTTGGGACGGTCCGATTCTTACCGATAGCGGCGGATTTCAGGTTTTTTCTCTCGCAAAGCTTCGAACAATTAAAGAAGAGGGCGTTTCTTTTCAATCACATGTTGACGGCAGACACATTTTTATGGGTCCCGAAGAGAGTATGAGAATTCAGTCGAACCTCGGCTCAACAATCGCTATGGCGTTCGATGAATGTGTTGAAAACCCTGCAGAATATAAATACGCAAAGATGTCATGCGAAAGAACGGTGCGCTGGCTTGAACGCTGCAAAGCTGAAATGCAAAGGCTTAATTCTCTTCCTGATACGGTTAACCCGAATCAGCTTCTTTTCGGCATTAATCAGGGCTGCACATTTGACGATCTGAGAGTTGAAAACATGAAGCAGATTGCAAAGCTTGATCTTGACGGCTATGCTATCGGCGGTCTTGCTGTCGGCGAGCCAAAAGAGGATATGTACCGCGTAATTTCTGCCGTTGAGCCGTATATGCCTGCAGAAAAAATCCGTTATCTCATGGGCGTCGGCACACCGGGTAACATAATTGAGGGTGTTTACAGAGGAGTTGACCTTTTTGACTGCGTTATGCCCAGCCGAAATGCACGTCACGGTCACCTTTTCACGCAGAAGGGAATCATCAATCTCAACAATAAGAAATATGAAAAAGACCCTTTGCCCATTGACCCCGAATGCGATTGCCCTGCATGCAGACATTTTTCAAGGTCATATATCCGCCATCTTTTCAAGGCAAAGGAAATGCTTGCAATGCGCCTTTGCGTTATTCATAACCTTTATTTCTATAATACGCTTATGGAAAGAATCCGTGACAGCCTTGATAACGGCACATTTGAAGAATTCAGGGCAAAATATGTTGATATTTATGATACAAGAATATAAAATTTTTTAAAACTATTGCATTATTTATTTGATTAATGTATAATCTTTACATTATGTTTTGGAGGTTACTCAGTTTATGGACTTTATTTCACTTTTGATGCCTACAGGCGCAACAGGAACAGGAACGGGCGCAAACCCTGCAGGCGGCAGCACAGGCATGATTATCATGATGGTTGCTCTTTTTGCAATTATGTATTTCACTATGGTAAGACCTCAGAAGAAAAAGCAAAAAGAAGAGCAGGCAATGCGTGATAACATTCAGATTGGTGACGAAATCACAACAATCGGCGGCATTATGGGCAGAGTTGTTACCGTTAAGGAAGATTCTCTCATTATCGAAACAGGCGCTGACAGAAACAAGATGAAGATTACCAAATGGGCTGTTTCAGCTAACAACACAGCTAACGAAAAGGCTGAAGCTGAAAGACAGGCTGCAAGGGAAGCTGCTGAAGCTGAAAAGAAGGCAAAGATGGAAGAAGCTGCCGATAACAGCAAGGCAAGACGCAAGAAGACAAAGAAAAAAGACGATACCTTTGATTCTTAATTCCTGAATAAAACAAAAACTCCTTTCATATTATTGATTATCAGTAATATGAGGGGAGTATTTTTTATGCCCAAAAAATCATCAAGGCGGGAAGAAACAAATTCCCTTCCCGTTAAAAGAATCTGTATTTGTTCAGTTATCGGTGCCGCGTTTTATTTTCTTGAAATCATTGCATTTTCAGCTGCGGAGCTGAAGCTTTCGTTCGGCGCAGACACATATTTTTATGTCGGAATTGCGACGGCATTGGTTGCATCTTTCATCGCAGGCTTTTCCGCTCTGATAAAGCAAAAAAATAAAGCTCTGCCGTGCGGCGCAGCAACGGGAGCAATTCAGGCGGTTATAAGCGATGTTATTCTTGCTGTAATGAATAAGGGCAGCGTCGGCAAAGGGATGCTGATTGTTGCCGTTGTGAGCGTTATCGGAGCCGCAATCGGCGGAATTGTTGCAGCCAACATAAAGCCGAAAGTAAAATATTAACTGCGGTGATATAATGAAAAAAATAATTATAATTGCTGTTTTAACTGTGCTTTTTCTTTCTTCGTGTACCGTGCAGCAGGAGGTTAATCCCGATTTGTTTATGTCGAGGCTCTCTGAAAGCTATCCCGAGCTTTCGGTTGAATCGGAGAATGCGTTCTATGAAGAAGGTAAATGCGTTGTATTTGTAAATCTCTTGCGGTTACGTTGTGTGGCAGAAATGACGCTTGACGGCAATGAAAGAGTACAGAAAATAAGCATTGCCTGCGCCAAAACAGACAATGCGGATGAATTCATTTCTTTTGCCGAAAGAATAACGGCGGTTTATGCTCCCGATGAGGATTTCAGTTCTGTTTCCGAAATTCTGTTTGGCAGTGAAAGATATTCCTATCATGAAACACAATGGTATTATTATACGTTTTCGCAAAATGAAACGGGATTCTTTTTCAGCATTGAAAACAAAAAGCTTGCACCTCAAAAAGAGATTGAACTCACTCTTAAGGAAAATGATATAGTAACTGTTCAGAGATAAGAAAAAGCTCCGATTAGTCATATATCGGAGCTTTGTTATATTACATCATTTCGGAAAGCTGAACGGGTCTGCCCTCTGCAACGGATTTCTTTGCAGCAAGAGCAACAAGAATGGAGTTGAGACCGTCAGCGCCTGTTGTGGGAGTTTCTTTATTGTTGATAACAGCATCAACAAACTGAAGCATTTCATCTCTGAATGACTGCATATATCTTTCAAGGAAGAAATAGAGGGGCTTATCGGCAACAACGCCTTCTTCGCCCATAAATACAACGTTTGTGGGAGTATCGTTTGAAGCAACAGCTGCGCCCTTGCTGCCGAATACTTCGATTCTCTGGTCATAGCCGTAAGCAGCTCTGCGGCTGTTATCAATAACGCCTACTGCGCCGTTAGCGAATTTAAGGCTGATAACTGCGGTGTCAACATCGCCTGCTTCACCGATTGCGGGGTCAACAAGGCAGGTTGCGTTTGCATAAACCTCTGTTATTTCGCTGCCTGCAAGGAAGCGAGCCATATCGAAATCATGGATTGTCATATCAAGGAACATGCCGCCGCTTACTGCTGAATATTCAGCCGGTGGGGGAGCAGGGTCTCTTGATGTTATTTTAACGATGTGAACATCGCCGATTTTGCCGTCATTAACCATAGCTCTTACGTTTGCAAAGTTATGGTCGAAGCGTCTGTTAAAGCCAACCTGAAGCTTAACGCCTGCTTTTGCAACTGCATCAATAACTGCGTTAACCTTTTCGGGAGTAAGGTCAACGGGCTTTTCACAGAAAATGTGTTTGCCTGCCTGAGCTGCTTCGATAGCAATATCTGCATGAGTATCGGTTGAAGAGCAAACAAGAACTGCATCAACCTCGGGGTCGGCAAGCATTTCTTTGTAGTCATTGTAAATCTTGGGGATGCCAAGCTCAGCGGCAACCTTTTCGGCGTTTGCTCTGAAAACGTCGGTAATACCCGCAACAACAGCTGTCGGAACATTATAAGTTATCGACTTTGCGTGCAGGGAACCGATTCTGCCGGCACCGATGATGCCGATTTTAAGCTGTTTCATAAAATGTCGGTCCTTTCCTTTGAGGCGGATAACCTCTTATTCTTAATAATTTTAACATATATCAATATTAAATTCAACACACAATAGTATTATTTTGAATATTTTTCTTTTGTTGCCTGACCGCCTCTCAGATGGCGTTCTGCCTTGTTTATATCAAGCACTTTTCTGACCGATATATATAATGACGGATTTGAAAATTTAAGTCTTTTCGTTATATCCATGTGAACCGTGCTTTTTGAAACTCCGAATTTCTTTGCCGCTGCTCTGACGGTATCATTGTTTTCAATTATATATTCCGCAAGCTCAACGGCTCTTTGCTCAACTATTCCCTTCAAAATCAGCCCTCCGTTTATATGAGTGAATAGTGAATAATGAATAGTAAACAGTTTCAGGCGGGCTGTGAGCGCACCCGATTTGTTTTTATTACTCGCCATTATTCACCTATACTGTTAGATACTATGAAAACGGATGGATGATTATGACAAAAGCCCTGCGGCATCTAACCGCAGGGCAGGATGTGAATGTTTATCTTTCTTCTCTGAAATACGAAAGACCGAGGCTTTCAGGGGGCTGATTTTCTTTTTTCTTGCGCATGCTGATAGCAATGAGAACGATGATTGTTACAATGTAAGGAATCATCTGAACAAGCTTTACTGCGTAGTTGGGAAGCGCAATGCCGAGCATGCCGGGCAGGAACTGATAGAGCCAGAAAAGCATACCGAAAAGGTATGAACCCCAGATTGCGTTGAGCGATTTCCAGGTTGTGAAAATAACAAGCGCAACTGCAAGCCAGCCGAGGGATTCGATTTCGGAGGTTGTTGACCAGATTCCGTTGTTATAGTCAAGCGTATAATAAAGACCGCCAAGGCCTGAAATACCTGCACCGATGCAGGTCGCAAGGTATTTGTATTTTGTAACGTTAACGCCTGCCGCATCTGCCGTGCCGGGATTTTCGCCAACTGCACGCAGGTTAAGACCAACCTTTGTTTTGTTAAGAACAAAGTGGATGACTACAGCGAGAATAATTGCAAAATAAACGAGGAAGCCGTATGAGAAGAAAAGCTCGCCGATAACTCCGGGAATAAATCCGAAGATTTTTTTGATATAAACGGTGCTGCTGAAATCAGCCTTTGCATAAACGCCTGCGGTGATATATGAGCCGAAAACAATAGAGAAGCCGGAACCGAAAATTGTGAGTGCAAGACCCGTAACATTCTGGTTAGCTCTGAGAGTGATTGTCAGGAAGCTGTATAAAAGACCGCCGAGCATTGCAAAAACAAAGGCGCAGACCATTGAAAGCAGAACACAGATTATCGGGTTAGGTTCTGCAACTTTTGTTTCATAAAGGAATGCGCTGACAAATCCTGCGAAACCGCCAAGATACATAATGCCGGGAACACCGAGGTTAAGGTTGCCCGACTTTTCCGTGATGATTTCGCCCATGGAGCCGAACATGATAACTGTTCCGAACATAACTGCACGGCTGAACCAAGCAATGAAAAGTTCCATTATTTAACCTCCTTGCCCGCTTTTTTGCGTAAAATAACCTTGTAGTTGATAAAAAATTCGCAGCCGAGAATCATGAAAAGAACAACAGATGAAACAATTTCATCAAGGTGAGGGTTAAGACCTGCCGAGGAAGCAATACCTGCTGCGCCTCGTTCAAGGAAAACAAGCAGGAATGCTATTGCTGCCATTGTGAAAGTGTTGAACTTTGCAATCCATGTAACGATAATAGCAGTAAAGCCGTTGCCGCCTGCGGTATCGATTGAAATAGTCTGGTCTTTACCCGCAATGGTAAGGAAGCCGATGATGCCGCAGATTGCGCCCGAGATTGCCATTGTTCTCATGATTGTCTTTTTAACGTTGATGCCTGCGTATCTTGCAGTGTTTTCCGATTCACCAACAACGGCGATTTCGTAACCGTGCTTGCTGCGCTTGAGGTAGAAATACATTGCAATTGTCAGCGCGGCAACAACAACGATGTTCCAGAAATAACGCTGATTTATGATTTCGGGAAGGAAATCAACATCAAGCTTGGGAAGCCAGCCGATTTTTGTGCTTGTATTGATTTTTCCGAGAGAAGAAGCCTTGCCTCTCCATGCCTCTGTTGCGCAGGCAACAAGCTGAATGGCAACATAGTTCATCATAAGAGTGAAAAGAGTTTCGTTTGTGGCGAATTTCGCCTTGAAGAAAGAGGGGAGAAAGCCCC
>JAZNPG010000021.1:0-23050 GCA_045589555.1 Acutalibacteraceae bacterium | reverse complement strand
TCAAGACTATATTTTATTTCTTTACTATCTTTTGATTCCTCTTTAATTAATCCATATTCTTTTAAATAATTATCGTAATCATTAATAAGTTTATTAAATTCTTTATTATCAATAGAATATGTGTATACGGTCATTTTTTGTTTATCATTGTATTCAATTGCCTCATTTTCAATTTCAGTAATTTCTGTAAATGTTTTTAAGTTGCTGAAAATTGTGTTCTGATAGATTTCTGCTTTTTCTGTGATTTCAACCTCAGGTTGAACTTCTTTTTTACATGAACATAAATTTAATAAAATAATTAGAATAGCCAGGATACAACTTGTTTTTTTCATTTTAACATCCTTTCTGCCGTATGTAATTTATTATCTTACGACAATAATATCTTACTGCAATTTGCGGTAAATGTCAATACTGCAATTTGCGGTATAGTAAGATAATATAAGAGGTGATTATATGTTCAGGCGTATTCGTGATTTAAGAGAGGACAGCGACAGAACTCAAAGGGAGTTAGCACAGATTCTTGGATGCTCTCAGCAGGTTTACAGTAATTATGAGCTTGGGCAAAGAGATATTCCTACTGATATTCTTATCAAGCTTTCTAAACTTTACAATGTGTCTGTTGATTATATCCTGGATCTTGAAGATTAAAACCGCCCCGTACTGATTAGTACGAGGCGGTTGTTGCATTTTGTTGGTTATTTAACGGTTACTGTACCATCTTTTGCAACGGAGATTTCCATGCCGTCTTTAACGTATGCAAGAAATTCTTCGCCAAGGCAGTCAACAACAGTCATTGCTTCTTCTGCCCATACTGCGCCGAGAACAGCGCCTGCGCATGCAAGAGAGTCAATATGCTCTGAGAAAAGCATGCATTTGGGGTTTCTCTTCATTTCGGTTGCGCAATAGAGAACCATACCGCCGGTTGTTGAACCGATTGTCTGGGGGAGGCAAAGTGCTTTACCTGCCATGGGCTTGCCGTAGAGGTCAGCATTGTTCTGGTCGCCGCATTTGGTTTCTTTATTTTTATCGCCGATCAGAGGCATATCGCCAAACTGAAGAGCATTCTGGAATGAGGCAAGTGTGTTGAAACCGCCGTGGGAAACAAGAGCCTCAGCTGTGCATTCGCCTGCAACAACAGGTCTGCCTTTAAACTGTTTCATCTTATTTTGCCTCCTTTGTGATTATATCAAGAATCTCATCGCTTCTGTAGTAGCGAGATGTTGTGTATGTTCTGAGTTTGTTTGAGTTAGTGATAACGGGCATTGACTTGCAAAGAGGATTGTTCATATACATCAGGGGACAGATGTAGCTGAGAACAACGCCTGTTTCTTTGAGCTTTGCTGCATAAGGTGTTTTTTCGAATTCTTCGATAACGCCGGGAGCAGCTGTGAACACGGTGGGGATTGAAACCTTCTTGAGACCGTTCTTCTTAAGACCGTCAATTACTTTATCAGTCCATTCGATAAGCTGAGCATGTGAAAGGTGGGGGCAACCTACAAAGCAGAGCTTGGGCGTTGCTTCTTTATCTTTCCACATAACGGGGTAGTTTGCCTGAACTCTTTCAAGTTCGGCATCATCAATAACGTAAACCTGTGCGTTTTCTGCAATAAGGTCTGCACCTGATTCAACTGCTTCGGGAGTGAGGTTTTCGATATGATAAAGACCTACTGCGCCGTTTGAAGCTGTTGCGGCGCCGAAATCCTTGAGATAAGCCTTTGTGTCGCCGTCAAGAGTTGTGCCTATCCAGTTATCAAGACCTTTGATGTAAGGAACGTCTTCCATAACCTTCATGCCGATTGCGGAACCGAGAATCTGTGCCTCAGGCTTTTTGGATGTTTTAACTTCAACAATCCATGTTGCCTTTCTGCCTTCGTCAGTAAGAAGTCCGAAATAAGGAACCTTGCCGAGGATTGAGCCGAAAAGCTCAATAATGCCTGAGTTTCTGTTGCAGCGTGCGCCGAGAACTGAGTTGGCATAAACAACAGCTGATGACTCTGCCCATGAAAGAATGTCGCCCTTCTTGGGAACGTTACCTACTTCGTCCATATAGCACGTGCAGGTGTAGGATTTGTTGTCGATAAGACCGAGCTTTGAAAGCTGGTTATCATACATATCCTGCATGCTGTACATAAACTTGTTGAAGATGAGCTTCTGGAGGAAGTTAGCAGGAACGTTGGGGTCAAGAGGCTTGGGGTCAACGGAGAATTTCTGAGTTGAAACAGCGCCGCCTTCGATAAGCTGTGCCATAAGATCGTAAACGGGCTTCATAACCTTAAGACCGAAGCTTGTAACAAGGTGACCCTTATCGCTTGTAACGGGAACCATTTTGGTTGCGTCAAAAGCATCGCCGTAAAGAACAAGAGTCTTCATGACCTTTGCCGTTGTTTCACCCTTGGAGCCATTGAGAATATCAAGCTCTTCCTGAGTGAGATTCATTTTATAATCCATAATTTCAGATCTTCCTTTCTGAATTTTATTTTAAAATGCTTAAAATCGGATAGCATAATAAATTCTTCATATAATTATAACACCATAATATTTCAAATTCAACATAATTTGATAATATTTTGTGACCGCTTTATATAATTTTTATATACCTGTTATATTATATAGCATCAGATGATGTTTAAGAATAGTTTTATTTAATTATAAAAGAAGGTGCTGAATGAAAAGGGAGAGCTTTAAAACCCGTCTTGGATTTTTGCTTGTCAGTGCCGGCTGTGCGATAGGCATAGGCAATGTTTGGAAGTTCCCATATGTTGCGGGCAAGAACGGTGGCGGAATTTTTGTTGTTTTGTATCTTTTATTTCTTGTTGTAATGGGTATTCCTGTTCTTACAATGGAGCTTGCTGTTGGCAGAGCAAGCAGAAAAAGTGCGGTTGAAGCGTTTAAAAAGCTTGAAGGAAAGGGACAAAAATGGCATTATCACGGTTGGGTCGGCATTGTCGGATGCTTTTTGCTGATGACGTATTACACGGTTGTTTCGGGATGGATGCTCGGCTATTTTGTTAAGTTTGCAAGAGGTCATTTTGGCGGCATTTCAAGCGATAAAACGGCATCGGTTTTTGATGAAATGCTTGCTGACCCTGCAGAAATGATGCTGTGGCTCGGTATAACAGTTGCCCTTGGATTTGCGGTATGCGGATTGGGTTTGCAGAATGGAATTGAAAGAATCACAAAGTCTATGATGCTCGGAATGTTCGGGCTTATTATTTTGCTTGTTGTCTACTGCTTATCGCTTGACGGTGCAGCAGAAGGTATAAAATTCTATCTCTTATCCGATTTGAACAGAGTGGTTAAAAGCGGATGGGGTAATGTTGTTTTTGCTGCAATGAATCAGGCGTTTTATACTCTCGGAATCGGTCTTGCATCAATGGAAATATTCGGTAGCTATATGTCAGATGAGCATACGTTAATCAGCGAATCGGTCAAAATATGTGCCCTTGATACCGTTGTTGCAATAATGTCGGGCTTAATTGTTTTTCCTGCCTGCTACAGCTTTGGCGTTGCGCCTGATGCGGGACCGCCTTTGATTTTTGTAACACTTCCGAAAGTGTTTATGAATATGTCGGGCGGCAGATTACTTGGCTCTCTTTTCTTTTTGTTTATGACTTTTGCAAGTCTTTCAACGGTAATTGCGGTGTTTGAAAATCTGACTGCATGCTGCATTGAAAGCTTTGGAGTTAAAAGAAAAAAGGCCGTTGTCATTCTTGGAATTTTTATGATTGCTGCAAGTCTGCCTTGTGTATTAGGATTTAATATTCTGAAAGATGTTACGCTTATCGGTAACAGGAATATCTTTGACAGCGAGGATTTTATAGTGAGCAATATTTTGCTTCCGTCAGGCGCACTTGTTTATTTGTTATTCTGTGTTACAAAATGGGGTTGGGGATTTGATAACTATATTTATGAGGTTAATAAAGGTAACGGAATAAGGCTGTCGCCCGGACTTAAATCTTATTTTCGGTTTGTTTTACCTGCGCTGATATTAATGATATTTATCTCGGGAATTATAAAAAAATAACCCGACGGAAAAATCCGTCGGGTAAAAAGTGTTTATTTGTCTGAGATAATTTCCTTTGCGCTTGCTGCGAGACCTGCAATGCCCTGAAGGTCGCTGGGAATGATGAGTTTTGTTGCTTTGCCGTCAGCAGCGGCTTCAAATGCTTCAAGGCTTTTGATTGTGAGATATCCATGAGAGGGTGCAGCCTGATTGATAAGCTCGATTGCCTTTGCTCTTGCTTCTTCAACCTTAAGGATAGCTTCTGCTTCACCTTCTGCTTCTCTGATTTTAGCTTCTCTGATAGCTTCAGCAGCGAGAATTGCGCTCTGCTTATCAGCTTCAGCAGCAAGAATCTTACTTTCTTTGTTACCTTCAGCAACAAGAATTTTTGATGCCTTTTCGCCTTCTGCGGTGAGAATTGCTTCTCTGCGCTGACGTTCAGCCTTCATCTGCTTTTCCATGGCATCCTGAATTTCTCTGGGGGGAAGGATGTTTTTGAGTTCAACTCTGTTAACCTTGATGCCCCAAGGGTCGGTTGCTTCATCAAGAATGCCTCTTATTTTAGCATTAATGATGTCACGGGAAGTGAGCGTGTGGTCAAGCTCCATTTCGCCGATGATGTTACGCAGGGTTGTTGCTGTGAGGTTTTCAATTGCAGCGAGAGGTCTTTCAACGCCGTATGCATAGAGCTTGGGGTCGGTTATCTGGAAGAAAACAACCGTGTCTATCTGCATTGTAACGTTATCTTTGGTGATAACGGGCTGGGGCGGAAAGTCAACAATCTGTTCTTTAAGAGAAACCTGCCTTGCTACCTTTTCGATAAAAGGAATTTTAATGTGAAGACCTGTTTGCCAAGTTGTGCTGTATGTTCCGAGTCTTTCAATAACATACGCTTTCGACTGAGGAACAATTTTAATGTTGAGAACAACAATTATAATTAAAAATAAAGCGAGACCGATTAATACAAATTCCATAATTCACCCTCCATGTGTGATTTTTAATTGACGATGAGCTTTACTCCGTCAATTTTCGTAACGGTAACGGTTGTGTCTTCTTCAATGATGTTTCCTGATTCAGAGCGGGCAGACCATACTATTCCGTTAACCTTAACGGCGCCTTTACCTGAAATATTATCAATTTTTTCGGTAACAACCGCAGTTTGCCCGATGCATCTGTCAGCATTGGTAGGTTGAGCTTTTTGCTTGGTGATTTTTTTAACAAAGGGTCTTGTTGCCACAACAACAATTGCCGAAACCGCAACAAAAATCAGCCATTGAAGCCAGACCTCAGCTCCGAGCATTTGTGCAATCAGAGCTGCTACCGAACCGACGGCAAACCAGACCGTGACGAGCTGGGCTGTCAATGCTTCGATAATTACGAAAGCAACCAGCATCACTATCCAGAATGCGAGCATATATTGTTCCAAATTACCGCCTCCTTTTTGCATGGTACATAAGAATCTTATGCTCAATTTTATTCTATCACTCATTAATTCAAATTACAATATTTTTTTCCGATTTTACAATTCGTACATAATTCTACAGTATATTGCTCAATTCTGTTTCCTCCGATGACAGAAGAATATTCAACATAACCGATATTTCGGCGCAGGTTTGTTTTATTTCTTCAATGTTCTGCGTTTGAGAAAAATGCTTCAACGCAAGAAAGCTTTTGCTTAATTCGTTGATTTTATCGTGCATTGTGACAATTTTTAAGAATTTTTCGGTTTTGCTCCATTTATCAAGAATCTTATCGGCGGTGATTCTGATTTCAGCGTTGTTTTCTTCTTCGGCTTTGGTATAAAGCTTGTCGATTTCGGTTGATAATTCGGAAATGTTCTTATCCAGTATAACTGCGCAGAGAATTGCTGCAGTAATTGCGAAAGAAAGCATTGCAAAAGCGATTATTATTCTTTTCATTTTTTCTCCTTTTTAATTATATTTGACTGTTTTTTCAGGTTTACGGTCATGAGCAGTATATCTTTTATTTTGGTGTTTTTCTTCGTGAGAATCCGTTCGATTTCCGCTTTGTCTGTTTTGCTTTCTTTTGCCGCATTGAAATTGAATTCGCCGTCACATATAACCGCAAACGGCATGCCGTTATCCTCGGGAGAAAGATTTAAATCCTCGGCGGTTGCAGGTCTGTTAACCGGCTTTAAAAGAATGCTGATTTTGCCGTTTGTTTCAAAAACTGCATAGGAAACCTGCGAAATTTCAAATACATCCTTTTGCCGCAGCGCGCTAATCAGGTCATTAACAGTCAGCCGAAGCTTTTTGAGCGCTTCAACATCAATTTCACCGTTTCTGATTACTATAACGGGATGACCCTGCATAACAGTGCGCAGCTTATGGCTTTTAAGGCTGAGTGCAGCCGTCAGTATTTCAAGCGAAACAAGAACCGAAAGGGAAATAACCGAGGTCAGAACGGGGATTGAGTTATCCTGCATCGGCAGAGAAGCAACCTCTGAAATAAGGATTGTGATAACAAGCTCCGACGGCTGAAGCTCACCTATTTGCCGTTTGCCCATAAGCCTTATCAGAAATATTACGGTGGCATAAAGTATAACCGCCCTGATTAAAGAAATTGCCATTTTAATTCACCTTTTATTTTGAAATTATTTATTTCGTTTTGTTGACGAAGAGTTATTATGTGTGTATAATTAATTTGATTGACTATAAGGAGGAACGAACGTGAAATATTATCTCGGTATGGATATCGGCGGAACAAAATGCGCCGTTGTTCTTGCAGAAAAGGATTCCTCCTCGCTAAGGGATAAAATCCGTTTTGAAACCAACAGCTCAAGAGGCTGGCGTGCGGTTGTTGATGAACTCATTTCAAGCGCAAAAAAGCTGATTGAAAAAAATAATGTTTCGCCTGAGGATATTCTTGCCTGCGGTGTAAGCTGCGGCGGCCCTCTTGACGGTGAAAAAGGCATAATCATGTGTCCGCCGAATCTTCCGGATTGGGATAATGTTCCTCTTGCCGATATAATCGGAAAATCGCTCGGTGTTTCCTGCAAGGTTTGCAACGATGCCGATGCATGCGCTCTTGCTGAATGGCAATTCGGTGCAGGCAAGGGCTGCAAAAATATGATTTTTCTGACCTTTGGCACGGGCATGGGCGCAGGGCTTATCCTTAACGGTAAGCTTTATACGGGTGCGTGCGGTATGGCAGGCGAGGTCGGACATATGAGAATTGATGCCGATGGTCCCGTTGGCTACGGAAAAGCAGGCTCTTTTGAAGGTTATTGCTCAGGTGCGGGCATTGCCGCAACAGCCAAAAAGATGCTTTCTATCTATAACGGAGTTACGATGATTCCGAAAGATAATGTTACAGCCCTGACAGTTGCAAAGGCAGCGGCGGCAGGGGATAAGCTTGCAAATGCAATTTACCGCAAATGCGGCGAAAAGCTTGGTATGGGCATATCTGTCCTTATTGATATTCTTAACCCTGAAAGAATTGTTATCGGCAGCATTTTTGAACGCTCGGGCAATCTGCTTGCGGCAACTATGGAAGAAACAATTAAAAGGGAAGCACTTCCGATTTCTGCAAAGAGCTGCAAAATTGTTCCTGCAATGCTCGGTGACAGTATAGGAGATTTTGCCGCCCTTGGAGTTGCGAAAATGTGTGCGGAGGGTGATAAATAATGAGCGGATTTTTCATTTCTCTTTTTGAACGTTATCCTTTGCTTAATGAATGCGAAGCAGATATCCGAAAAGCTTTTGAGCTTATGGCTGAATGCTATAACGGAGGCGGAAAGCTGCTTTGCTGCGGTAACGGCGGCAGCGCAGCTGATTGCGACCATCTTGTGGGCGAACTGATGAAAGGTTTTCTTAAAAAGAGGCCCTTGAGCGATAATGAGAAAAAGAGCTTTTGCGGCTCAAAGGCTGCAGATAATATTCAGAAAGGTCTGCCTGCCATTTCTCTTTGCGCTCATTCTGCATTGATGACGGCTTTCTCTAACGATGCATCGCCTGATTTTGTTTTTGCACAGCAGGTTTATTCTTATGCAAAAGAAAACGATATTCTTTTTGCTTTCAGCACCTCGGGAAATTCCGCAAACGTTGTTTATGCCGTTGAAGCGGCGAAGGCTGCAGGTATCAAATCTGTTGGCATAACCGGCAAAAATGAGAGCAAATTAAGCGCTCTTTGCGATGTGTGCATCAGGCTTCCCGAAACAGAAACATATAAAATTCAGGAACTGACCCTTCCTGTTTATCATTGCCTTGCAGCAATGATTGAAGAAGAATTTTTTGAAATATAACGGAGGTAATAAAAATGAATATTCCGAGACCCGAACATCCCAATCCGCAAAGTGAAAGAAAAACATGGCTCAATCTCAACGGCGAATGGGATTTTGAGTTTGATTTCGGCAACAGTAAATATGATGCAGGAATTATCGATAAAGCAGAGTGGGATAATAAAATAATTGTTCCTTTCTGCCCCGAGAGCAAGCTTTCGGGTATCGAATATACCGATTTTATCCCTGCAGTATGGTACAGAAAAACCGTTAACATCTCCTCCGAAAATCTTAAAGGCAGGGTATTCATTAATTTCGGCGCAGTTGATTATGAAGCAAAAATTTATGTCAACGGCAAAAAAGCAGGCTATCATAAGGGCGGATATTCATCGTTCAGAATAGAAATAACCGAATTTCTCAATGCCGGTGAAAACACAATTATTGTCAATGCGGTTGACGATGTCAGAAACCCTTATGTGCCCAGAGGCAAGCAGAGTGAGGAGCTTAAATCTCACGGCTGCGATTATACAAGAACAACGGGCATCTGGCAGACGGTCTGGCTTGAGTTTACTCCCAAGAGCTATATCAAGGGCTTCAGGCTTCGTCCCGATGCGGAGAATTCTTCGCTGAGCATCTCCGCTGCGGTTGAAGGCGTAGGCGAATTTGAAGCAGAAGCATATTATGACGGTAAGCTTGTCGGCAGCCTTAAAAAGACAGCTTGCGGCTCTGTAAGCGGCGAAATGAAGCTCTCTGAAAAGCATCTCTGGGAGGTTGGCTGCGGCAGACTCTATGACCTCAAGCTTTCGTTTAACGGCGATGAAATTTCAAGCTACTTCGGCTTAAGAAGCATCAGAATTGATGATTATAAGTTCCTCATCAACAGCAAATCCGTTTTTCAGCGTCTTGTTCTTGACCAGGGCTTTTATCCCGACGGCATTTATACCGCTCCTACGGAAGAAGACCTTATCAATGATATAAAGATTTCTCTTGCAGTCGGCTTTAACGGCGCAAGACTTCATCAGAAGGTGTTTGAGCCCAGATTCCTCTATCATTGCGATAAGCTTGGCTATATCGTATGGGGCGAATACGGCAACTGGGGTCTCGATTGGTCTGATAAGGCTGCTCTTGAAGCGATTCTCCCCGAATGGTGCGAATGCGTTGAAAGAGATTTCAACCATCCTGCAATTATAGGCTGGTGTCCGTTCAATGAAACATGGGATATTAACGGCAGAAAGCAATATGACAGTATTTTAAGAACGGTTTACCGTGTTACAAAGCAGCTTGATATAACAAGACCCTGCATCGATACAAGCGGTAACTTCCATGTTGAAACGGATATTTTTGATGTTCACGATTATGAGCAGGATGTTGAAACTTTCAAGAATAACTATGATAAGCTTATGACCGAAAATGTTTTGTATGAAAAATTCCCGGACCGTCAGATGTACAGCGGCAAGGGCTGCGCATGGGTCAGCGAATACGGCGGACTTCAGTGGTCAAAAGGCGACAGAGGCGATGCATGGGGCTACGGAAATGCTCCCAAATCATTCGAAGAGTTTGTTGCGCGTTATAAGGGACTTACAGATGCTCTTCTTGATAATTACAGAATGTTCGGCTTCTGCTATACCCAGCTTTATGATATCGAGCAGGAACAGAACGGTCTTTATTATTATGACCGCACTCCCAAATTTGACCCTGAAATTTTCAAGGCAATTAATTCCCGTAAAGCAGCAATCGAAGATTAACGGCAAGCAGCTCTTTCCGAAAACGGAGAGGGCTGCTTTTTAAATGCAATTATAATTTTTTGTTGCATATATATAATATGATAAGTGTTTTCGGGCGGTGCTGCAATGAGATACAGAAAATACAGTTTCGGGAGAAAAAACATTGCTTTCAGAATAATCTGCCTTTTTCTGATTGCTGCAATATCCTTTTTTCTTCTCGATGCAAAGCTGCGCCCTGCCATAATTGACCTTGCTGCCGTTGAAGCAAAAGCCGTTGCTGAAAAAACCGTGAATTCCGCAGTTGAAAAAGCGCTTTCGGACAGAGCGGTAAAATACAGCGATATTGTCACGGTCAATTATTCGCAGAATAACATAATCACAGGCATTACAACCGATATTGTTAAAATGAATCTGTTCAAATCGGAGATATCAAAGGCTGTTGACAAAGCATTTGAGAAGAACGGTTTCACAAGCGTTACCGTGCCCTTCGGGTCTGCAACGGGTTTTACTTTGCTATCGGGAAGCGGACCTTATATTGATATCAAAATAGGAATGAGCGGAGTTACAACCTCGGATTTTGAAAATATTTTTGAAAGTGCAGGCGTAAATCAGACGCAGCACAGCGTTATGCTCAGGCTTGAAACAACCGTTATACTGACCCTTGCAGGCAGAAGAATAACCTGCACCGTGCCAACCTCGTTCTGTGTTGCGCAAACAGTTATTGTCGGCTCTGTGCCCGAGGTAACGGTTAATAAATAATTATATCCGTGATTGATTTTGCGGTTAATAATTGATATAATATCATTATCATCTGTTAAGGAAGTAAAACTATGAATTTTGAATCAGCTGAAAAAAGAGCAAAAGAGCTTCGCGATGAGCTTAACTATCACAGCCATAAATATTATGTTGAGGATAACCCTGAAATAGGGGATTATGAATATGATATGCTCCAGAGGGAGCTTGCAGAGATTGAAAAGGAATTTCCTGCGCTCATAACGCCCGATTCTCCGACGCAGAGGGTCGGCGGCAGTGCGGCAGGTATGTTTGAGCCTGTTGTTCATACCGTTCCGCTTGAGAGTTTGCAGGATGCTTTCAGCTTTGATGAGGTCAGAGCATTTGATGCAAGGGTGAAAGAGGTTTTCCCTGATGCCGAATATGTTGTTGAACCCAAAATCGACGGTCTTTCGGTTGCGCTTGAATATGAAAACGGCGTGTTAGTCAGAGGCTCAACAAGAGGTGACGGCGTAACGGGTGAGGATGTAACCGCAAACCTGAGAACGGTAAACTCAATTCCTCTGCGCCTTAAAACCGATGTTGAGCGCATTGAGGTCAGGGGCGAGGTTTATATGCCCAAAAAGGTTTTCGCTTCTCTTGTTGAGGAGCAGGAGCTTAACGGCGAAAAAACCTTTAAGAATCCCCGTAATGCTGCCGCAGGCTCACTCCGTCAGAAAAACCCCGTTATTACAGCATCAAGAAAGCTTGATATTTTTGTTTTCAATATTCAGCAGTACAGCGGCAACGAGATAACGGGTCATAAACAGTCAATTGATTTTCTCAAAACTCTCGGCTTCAAAACAATTCCTTTTTATAACAAATTCAATAAAATCGATGACGTGATTGCGGAGCTTAACAGAATCGGCGAAATGCGTTCGTCCCTGCCTTTTGATATAGACGGTGCGGTAATCAAAACCGATTCCTTTGCCCAGCGTGCCGAAATCGGCAGCACGGCGAAATTCCCGAGGTGGGCCCTTGCATTCAAATACCCGCCCGAAGAAAAAGAAACAACCCTCATTGATGTTGAGGTTGCAGTTGGCAGAACAGGTGTGCTTACTCCGACCGCTGTTTTTGAGCCCGTTCTTGTTGCAGGCTCAACTGTTTCAAGGGCAACGCTCCATAATCAGGATTTCATAGACGAAAAGGATATCAGGCTCGGTGACAGAGTTGTTATCCGCAAAGCAGGCGACATTATTCCCGAGGTTATAAGAGTTGTCAGCCATAAAGAGGGCAGTGAAAGATTTGTTTTGCCCGAAGTCTGTCCCTCATGCGGAGCAAAGGTTATCCGTGAAGAGGATGAAGCGGCTGTAAGATGTGTTAACCCCGAATGCCCCGCGCAGCTTCTGCGTAATCTTATTCATTTTTGTTCAAGAGATGCCATGGATATTGAGGGCATGGGCGATGCCGTTCTTGAAAAGCTGGTTGCATGCGGCTTGCTTTCAAAGGCAAGTGAAATTTATGCACTTAAAAAAGAAGATTTTATGACTCTCGAGGGCTTCAAGGATAAATCCTCGCAGAATCTTGTTGATGCCATTGAAAAATCAAAGAGCAATGACCTCTCAAAGCTTGTGTTTGCTCTCGGAATCCGTCACGTAGGTCAGAAAGCAGGCAAAATTCTTGCTGACCATTTCGGCAGCATGGAAGCGCTGATGAATGCATCTGTTGAAGAGCTTACTGCAATTGAGGGCTTCGGCGGTATAATGGCTCAGAGCGTTGCAAGCTTCTTTGCTCTTGAACAGTCAAAGAATGAGATTGAAGCGCTTGCAGCTTCGGGAGTTAATATGTTCTCCCAAAAAGAGAAAATTGATAACCGTTTTGAGGGTAAAACCTTTGTGCTTACAGGCACTCTGCCCACTTATTCGAGAAACGAAGCAAGCGAGCTTATCGAAAAATTCGGCGGCAAAACCGCATCGTCTGTTTCGAAAAAGACAAGCTATGTGCTTGCAGGTGAAGAGGCAGGCAGCAAGCTTGTGAAGGCGCAGACTCTCGGCGTAACAATAATAACCGAAGAAGAATTCAATGAGATGATAAAATGAGTGAATTAAGATATTCAAAAGAACATTGCTGGATTAAAAAGACAGAAAGCGGCGTGCTTGTGGGCATAAGCGATTATGCCCGCAGGCAGATTTGCGATTCATTTGTGCTTAATCTGCCGGATGAGGACGAAGTGTTCAGAGCAGGGGATTTGCTTTGCGATATCGAATCCTGCCGATATTTCGACGTCATCTCGCCAGTCAAAGGCAGAGTTGTAAAGGTGAATGAGGCTTTGCTTGAGGATTCCTCACTGCTTCTTGCAGACCCCTACGATTGCTGGCTTTGTGAAATGACGGATGTTGCCTATACCAAACCGCTCATGTCAGCAACGGAATATGCTGAATACATAACGATGCTTGAATAAAAACTGTTTTATATATTTAATTAATAAAAACACTTGCTTTTTTTATTTCCATGTGATAAAATACTATGGATATGTTAAACGCAGTGAGCGGGAGAGTAAGCTCCGATTCTCATTCAAGAGAAAATCCGTCATCGGCTGGAAGCGGATTATGAGATAAGATGTCTGAAGTTCACCCGTTAGCGGCAGGGCTGAAATTGCAGTAGGCTCTGACGGTCAGCCGCCGTTAAAGGCTTAAAGTGTCCGATGTTTATCGGAAATGCAGGGTGGTACCGCGGATTTTTTCGTCCCTCGTCATCGTCAGATGGCGGGGGATTTTGAATTTTTCGTCACCCGTTATTACAGTAAACAGATCTGAAAGGATTGATTAAAATGTTTGAAAAACCCGCAGAGTTAAAAAAGCTGTTTGAAGAAAAAATTTCAGGCGTAACCCTTACGGCTGAGGTTGAGCAGCTGCGTATCGAATTCCTCGGCAAAAAGGGCTCTGTTGCCGCTCTTATGCAGGAGCTTCGCAATGTTCCCAATGAGCAGAAAAAAGAAGCAGGTCAGGCAATCAATGAAACAAAGCAGTTCATTGAAAATGCTGTTGCAGAAAAACTCGTAGAGCTTAAAAAGCTTGAAGAGCAGAAGCTTATCGATGCAACCGAAAGCTATGATGAATCCATGCCCACCGATAATGATATCGGCTCATATCATCCCATAACTCTCGTTCGCAGAGAGGTTGAAAACATCTTCCTGAGCATGGGCTTCTCTATTGAAGACTATTCCGAAATCACAGACGACTATAACTGCTTTGAGGCTCTTAATATCCCCAAACATCATCCTGCAAGAGATATGCAGGATACCTATTATCTGAGCAGCGGTCAGCTCCTTAAAACTCATACATCTGCCGCTCAGAACACAATTCTCAGAAAATACAAGAATTCGCTCGAAAACGGCAATCCCATCAGAGCCATTTTCCCCGGCAGATGCTTCAGAAATGAAAAAATCGATGCCTGCCACGAAAACACCTTCTTCCAGATGGAAGGCATTATGGTTGATAAGGATATTTCCATCTCCAACCTTATTTATTTCATGAAAACAATGCTCTCTGAGGTTTTCCAGAGAGATATCACAGTCAGACTCCGCCCCGGCTTCTTCCCCTTTGTTGAACCCGGCTTTGAGCTTGATATTCAGTGCTCAATCTGCGGCGGTAAAGGCTGCCCCTCCTGCAAGGACTCAGGCTGGCTTGAGCTTTGCCCCTGCGGCATGATTCATCCCAATGTTCTCACAGCAGCAGGCATTGACCCCGAAAAATATATCGGCTTTGCTTTCGGTCTTGGTATGACAAGACTTGCAATGATGAGATACGGCGTTAAGGATATCCGTGTGTTCAACAGCGGCAATCTTAAGGCTCTTTCACAGTTTACCGAAAAATCCTTCACAAAGCCCGAAGAAAGCAAGGAGGCATAATCAATGTTTGTATCAATTAACTGGATTAAAGATTACGTTGACCTGAGCGGTCTTGATGTAAAAAAGCTTATCAACAGCTTTACTCTTGCAACTGCAGAGGTTGAAGATATTATCGTTAAAGGCGAAGATGTTCAGAATGTTGTTGTCGGTGAAATTCTTTCAGTTGAGAATCATCCCGAATCAAAAAAGCTTCATCTTCTCAAGGTTGACGCAGGCAGCAAGGTTTGCAACATCGTTTGCGGTGCGCCCAATGTTGCCGTAGGTCAGAAGGTTGCCCTTGCCCTTGCAGGCGGCAGAGTATGCGGCGGCGAAATCAAGGTTGCGAAGGTTGCAGGCTATGAATCCGAGGGCATGTGCTGCTCCGAAAAAGAGCTTGGAATCAGCGATGACCACAGCGGTATCATGGAGCTTGATAAAGACCTTGTCAACGGCACGGATATCAAGGAAATCTTCCCGATTGAAGATATCATTTTTGAGGTTGATAACAAATCTCTTACAAACCGCCCTGACCTCTGGGGTCATTACGGTATTGCCCGTGAATTTGCCGCTCTTGCAGGCAGAGAGCTCAAGCCTCTGAAGCTTGGCGACCTTTCATATGACGGCGACGAAGAAATCAGCGTTACCGTTGGCAGAGAAGACCTTGTTTACAGATATTCCTGCATCAAGATGGATAACATCACAAAGAACAAGAGCCCTCTTGATATGCGTATCCGTCTTTATTACTGCGGCATGAGAGGCATCAATCTCCTTGCTGACGTTACAAACTATATCATGCTTGAAATCGGTCAGCCCACTCATGCTTTTGATGCTTCAACAATGCAGAATATTGTTGTTACAACTCCCAAGGAAAAGATGAAATTCAAAACCCTTGACGGCGTTGAAAGAGATATTGATGAAGAAACTCTTATGATCTGGAACGGTGAAACCCCCACGGGTATTGCCGGCATCATGGGCGGCCTTGATTCCGAAATCGTAGATAACACAAGCGCTGTTGTTCTTGAAAGTGCAAACTTTGACGGCGTTTCAATCCGTAAGTCATCATCCCGTCTCGGTCACAGAACAGATGCAAGCGCAAGATATGAAAAGATGCTTGACCCCGAACTCACTCTTGCCGCTGTCGGCAGATTTGTTGAGCTTGTAAAGAGCATTGACCCCGAAGCGAAGGTTGCTTCAAAGCTTACCGATGCATATGTAAGAAAGTATCCCGAAATTGAGCTTTCTTTCGATAAGAAATATGTTGACCGTTATACAGGCATCGATATCAGTGACGAGCAGATTATGAGAACTCTTACTCTTCTCGGCTTCGGCGTTGAATATGCTGACGGCAATTACACCGTAAAGGTTCCTTCATGGAGAGCAACAAAGGATGTAACCATCAAGGCTGATATTATCGAAGAAATCACAAGAATTTACGGCTACGATAACTTTGAAATAACAACAACTCGCAGCCCTCTCAAACCCGTTCCCAACGATTACAGCAGACTTGAGGATGCCGAAATTCAGGATCTTCTTGTTAAGAGATACTGCATGCATGAGGTTCATTCTTATGTATGGTGCGACGGCAGAAAATATAAGAAGCTCGGCATCGATGTTCAGGATAACGTCAGAGTTCTCAATATCGAAAACTCCGATAACGGTGTTCTTCGCAACTCCATGCTTCCCACTCTTCTTGTAACAGCAAGCGAAAACAAGGATTTCGCCGATAAATACGGCATCTTTGAAATCGGCAGAGTTGTTGCAGGCACAAAGGATGACGGTACATGCAACGAGAGAAGACATCTCGGCGTTGTTCTTTATGATAAGAGCGGCGATGAAAAAGCTCTCTATTTTAAAGCTGTTGAAATGGTCAATACTATTGTTGACGTTATCAAAAAGAAAAAGGCTGTTTATACAAAGATTGCTCCCGAACAGAATTGGCAGCATCCCAAGAACACAGCCGAAATCAGCGTTGACGGCGCAAGAGTCGGTGTTCTTTGCGCAATGCATCCTGCAAACAGAACAAAGCTTGATAAAACTGCAGCCGCAGTTTGCGTTGAAATCGATATGAACGCATTCAATGAAATTACTGCAAACGGAATTGCATTCTGCGAGCCCAGCACACAGCAGTCAACTTATTATGATATTTCACTTGTTCTTTCTGACGGTATCAAGTATTCCGATATCGCCGCTTCATGGGAAAAGCTTGCTCTTTCCGAGCTTCAGAGTGCAAGAGTAATTGATACCTATGAAAAAGACGGAGTTAAGAGTATCACCGTACGCCTTGTGTTTGCAGCTATGGACAGAACTCTCGAAATGGAACAGGTTCAGGGCTGGATTGATGAAATTCTTGCAAATCTCGGCAAAATCGGTGTTTCTCTTAAGGCATAATCTTAAAAATTTTTAACAACTGATTAAATTTTTCAAAAAACCATTGTTTTATTTTAAAAGGTGTTATATAATAAACGGGTAACGGAGGTGACCGAAATGACTGATAAAACAATTAAGTTTTCTATCAGGGATGAAAATGAGGCTGAGATGAAGAAAAATCTTCTCGCAGTTTATGAAGCTCTGAACGAAAAGGGTTATAATTCAATCAGCCAGATTGTCGGCTACATTCTTTCAGAGGACCCGACATATATCACAACGCATAATAATGCACGCAGCCTTGTCAGAAGGCTTGACAGAGATGAGCTTCTCCAGGCAATGGTTAAGTGCTATCTCGGCATAAAATAATTCGGAGGTTCAGACCTGATGGCAAAAAAACACAGCTTCCTTATGTATAAGGGCAGACCGCTTGTCAGAAACGGCAAAACCTTATATTACGGTTATATGAGCGACCCCTATGTTGTTATCATGCAGATAACAAGCACAAGGGAAGTTAACGGCCTTGAAGTTGCAGACAGAGTTGTTGTTCAGCTTGTTAACACCGATCCTAACGTAAGAATGAAGGATAAGATTGTTAAGAAGGCAGAGCGCAAGGGTCTTTATAACGCAATGGATATCGGCTGTATCTGGCTTGAAAGAGAGCTTAAAGAAACCGCATAAAAAATTAACACCGTTGGAGAAATCCAACGGTGTTTTTTCGCTTTTATTCATATTTTGCTCTTTCGCCGCCGATAAATTTCGGTCTTGTTCGTGCTGCAGAAACGGCAGCTTCTCCGATTTTGTTTGCAGAAAGCCTTACGGGCACGGCAACTTTTTTAAGATGCATTCCGATGAGTGTGCATCCGATATCTATGCCTGCATCTGCCTTGATTTCTTCAAGAGCAACGGGGCTTTTCATTGTTTTCCATGCAGCAGTTGCAAATGAGCCGCCTGCGTGGGGGTGAGGTACAACGCAAACCGCATCAAGACCCAGCGCAGCAGCCTTTTCGCTTTCGATAATAATTGCTCTGTTAAGATGCTCGCAGCATTGTGCCGCGATATAAATTCCCTTTGCGGAAAAAGCGTCATATAATCCGTTGTAAATTTCCTGCGCAACGTCAACAGTACCGCTTGTTCCGATTTTTTCGCCTATAACCTCGCTTGTTGAGCAGCCGATAACAACAACATTGCCGCTTTTGAGTCCTGCAATTTCAATAAGCTCCTGCGCTGCCGAATTAGCCTGTTTATAAATATTGTTCATGATGTTTTATCCTTTTCTGAAAAATTCTGAAAGTGTTTTGCTTTTTAAAACCGTTTTTTCAAGTGCGGAAGAGAGTAAAACTGCCGCAGCAGCACCGACTGCACCTTGTATTATATTTCCCATAATGCTGCCTGCAGCTGCTATGCCGTAGCCGAGAACAGATGCCTCATAGCAGAAATATCCGATAACCATAATCGCTTCCGCAGCAACAACAGAAATGATTTTTGCAGCTAAGCCCGACTTGTTATTGAGTGCTTTTTTTATTGAACTGAAAATCAGATAAGCCGTAACAGCCATGAGCGATTTAATAAGAAATGTTGCCGGAACATATTGCATATAACCAGCAAGCATATCGGCAATTGCCGAGCCGAGACCTGCCGCAAGAGCACCGTAGCCTGCGCCGAGCATTAAACCTGCCGTTAAAACAAAGCAGTCGCCGAGGTTTACATATCCTCCCGTTGCAGGCATGGGAATCTGCACAACATAGGTTGCTACGCAGATTATTGCAGCGAATAATGCAGCCGAAACAATGCTTTTCATTTTTTTAATTTCCATTATAAATTCCTTCTTTCACTAATTAAAGTATAGTCCAAAATCTTAAAGATTTCAAGCGTTGCTTTATTGTTATTTTTAACATAATTATGCTTATATTCTATTGAAAAAATGGAGTGTCTGTGATATAAATAATTTATATTGAAGTTCAGGAGGTTCATATGATTAAAGCTTATCATAAAGATTTAAACAGCCTGCATATCGGCTGCGAGAAACCCAGAGCATATTTTATCCCTTATCAGGATGAAGAAACTGCTCTTGCAGGCTGCAGAAAGAAATCTGCATTCTATACAGACCTTTGCGGCGAATGGAATTTCAGATTCTATAATTCATTTGAAGATGTTGAGGAAAACTTTTTGGCTCTCGGTTTTGATAATAAAATCGATGTGCCGAAATGCTGGCAGACCGAGCTTGACAAAGGCTACGATGTTCCTCTTTACAGCAATCTTTTTTATCCTTTCCCGCTTGACCCTCCGTTTGTGCCTGATGAAAACCCATGCGGACTTTATAACAGAACGGTTAATATTTCCAAGAAAGACGGCAAAAAATATTATATCAATTTTGAGGGTGTTTCATCCTGCTTCTATCTTTATGTCAACGGCACATTTGCCGCTTACAGTCAGGTAAGCCATAACACAACCGAGGTTGATATAACCGATCTCATTGTTGACGGCGAAAACAAAATTGATGTTCTCGTCGTTAAATGGTGCGATGGCTCATATCTTGAGGATCAGGATATGTTCCGCCTTTCGGGCATCTTCAGAGAGGTTTATATTCTTGAAAGAAACGAAAAGCACCTTAAGGATATCTATATCAAGCCTGTTGTTTCTGCTGACCTTAAAACAGCAACAGTAACGAGCGAAATTACCGCCGACTGTGATGTTTCATTCAAGCTTCTTTCTCCCGAGGGAGAGGTTGTAATGACAGGTGAGGGCGTTGAATTTACGCTTGAGAACCCTGCTCTCTGGTCAAGCGAAAAGCCTCTGCTTTATAAGCTGATTCTTAACTGCGGCGGTGAAACAATTCCTTTCAATCTCGGCTTCAAACGTCTTGAAATTATTGGAAATATTGCTTATCTCAATAATCAGCCTGTTAAGCTTTTCGGCATTAACCGCCATGATTCAAACCCTGAAACGGGTTATTACTGCGATTATTTCTTCATGGTAAGGGATATTCAGATTATCAAGCAGGGCAACTGCAACTGCGTAAGAACCTCCCATTATCCCAATGACCCCAGATTCCTTGATCTTTGTGATGAATACGGTCTGATGGTGGTTGATGAAGCAGATATCGAAACCCACGGCATGGGCTTTGAATACCGTGATACATGGGATTGGATGCGCTGGTCAAAGCTTTCAACCGATGATGAATGGGAAGCCGCTTATGTTGACAGGGCAGAGCGCCTCTTTGAGCGTGATAAAAACCACGCAAGCATCATTATGTGGTCTCTCGGAAATGAATCGGGCTGCGGCAAAAATCACAGAGCAATGCGCAATTACATAAAGAGCCGTTGCCCCGATGCAATTGTTCATTATGAAAACTCCCACCTCGAGTTCAAGGCAGTTCCCGTTGGTGAAAACTTCAGCGATATCTCCGATGTTGAAAGCCGCATGTATGCAGAGCTTGATTATACCGAAAAATATGCTTCAAATAAGAGTGCTAAAAAGCCGTTCTATTTCTGCGAATTCAGCTGCTCAATGTCAACGGGTAATATCCATGCCCATTGCGATTTGTTCAGAAAATATCCTGCCATCTGGGGCGGATGCTTCTGGGAGCTTACTGACCATTCGGTTAAAACCGATAAGGGCTTCCGTTACGGCGGCGACTTCGGCGATTATCCGCATAACAGCGTTTGCTGCATTGACGGCGTTATCTTCCCTGACAGAACATTAAGACCCGGATTTTATGATATGAAGCGTGCGTATCAGGAGTTTGAGGTTGACTATGCTAACGGCGAAATCTCAGTATTCAACCGCAGATATTTTGAATCGCTTGCAGATATGTATATCGTCTGGAAGCTTGAGGTTGGCGGCAAAGCAGTTCTTGAGGGCAGAATTGATGATACCGATATCGCTCCGCAGAGTGCAAAGGTTTATAAACTTTTTGACAGTGTTGAGGATAATGAACTCTGCTATCTTACCGTAACGCTTCATTATAAGAATGCAAATAGCTGGGCTGAGGCTGATTTCGAAACAGGCTTTGAGCAGTTTGTTTTGTCAGCAGAAACCGAAAAGACTGCTGCCGTAACATCGGTTCCCGAATACGAAGAAACCGCAAGATATATAATTGTTAGAGCAGGGAATGTTGAATATAAATTCGATAAGCCCTACGGCAGAATAGTTTCTGTTTCAGCAGGCGGCAATGAGTTGCTTGCCGAACCTGTTAAGATTGAAACATGGGCGGCTCACGGTTATAATCAGCTCGGTGATGCTGATGACCGCAGAAGCGCTGAAATCCACAACGCAATTCAGAAAACATATTCAACCGAGGTTAAAGCAGATGAATCAAAGCTTTCGGTTGAATGCAGGATTTCTCTCGGCGGACCTGCAGTTGTGCCCATCGTCAACGGTACTCTCACATATAATTTCTATTCCGACGGCAAGGCTGAAATTGCTTTTAACGGCGAACTCCGTCAGCTTCTTAAAGAAATGAATATGCGCCTGCCCAGATTCGGCTTCTGCTTTGCTCTCAAGGGCGATTGCGATAACATGACCTATTTCGGCAAGGGTCCCGTTGAAAGCTACTGTGACCGCCATAAGGGCACAAGATTCGGTATGTTTGAAACAACCGCAGCCGAAAACTTTGTTCATTATATCAGACCCATTGAAAACGGCTCGCATTTCGCTTGCGCTTACGCAAAGGTGAGTGACGGCAATGGCTGCGGAATTGAATTCAGACCTGCAAAGTCTGAATCGTTCTGCTTCAACGCAACTCATTTCACACCTAAAATGCTTGAAAACGCAAAGCATGATGATGAGCTTGTGCCGAGCGAAAACACCTATGTTTATCTTGATTATAAATTTGATTCAAGAAGCGGCAGGGGAATATATGAAACCCTTGAACCCGAGCGCAAATGGGATTTTGAGCCTATTGAATTTTCAGTTGAATTCAAGCCCGTTAAGTAAAACTAATATATCAGAAAAACCCGTCACATCTGTGACGGGTTTTGTTATGCAATGTCATTTGCTTTTAGGCGGATATGGTTTCTTTTCGTCAGTTAAATCCATTAAATAATCAAGGCTTGTATTATAAAATTTAGCAAGAATCATAAGATTTTCAGCTGTTGGCATGAGTTCGCCTGTTTCATATTTGGAAATCATGCTTTGCGGAATTCCCGTTTCCATCTGAACCTTAAGCTGTGTATAATCATTTATAACTCTTATCATTTTTATATTTTTCATCATGCCACCTCTTATATTCAATTTAATCATAAAATATGCTTGACATTTATATTTATCTTGAATATAATATTCGTGTGGTGAATATTGCTGCACACAAATTCTTTAAGGAGGAATAATTATGAGTCAGAAAATGATAAACTGTAAATCATGCAGTAGTGAGATTGCTTCAAGTGCAAAAAGTTGTCCTAATTGCGGAGCTAAGAACAAGAAACCCTTTTTTAAAAAATGGTGGTTTTGGTTGATTATTGTTTTACTGCTTATAGTTATTATTGGTGCGTCCAGTACTGATGATTCAAATACGAATGATAAACCTGCTGATAGTCAACAAGCAGTCGATTCCGTAGATGTTGATATTTGGACCAATGGTGGAACATATAAGGTTGGCAGTGAAATTCCGGCAGGTGAATATATTGTTGTTGCAACCGGTGGTACTGGTTGCTATGTTGAAGTAAGTAAAGATAGCAGCGGTTCATTTGAAAGCATAGTTTCAAATGATAATACTTATACAAGACTTTATATTACTGTTATGGATGGACAGTATTTTAAAGTTTCAGGCGGCAAATTTGCTCTTGAAAATAAAGTAGCACCTTATGTAGCCGAAAATAATATTTATGACCAAGGATGTTATAAGGTAGGAAAAGATATTCCTGCTGGAGAGTATAAAATTACTGCTAATGATTCGTATTGTTATATTGAAGTTTCAAAAGATAGTCTGGGTGTTTTTAGCAGTATTGTGTCAAATGATAATCTTGCGTTGGGTGAAAGTACATATGTTACAGTAACTGACGGTCAATATCTTAAATTCAACGGTGGTCAGATTGTAAAATAATAGTAACCCCCCGGCTAAGCCGGGGGTTCTTCATATGTGGGCAAAGCCCTATGTTACTGGCATCGCCTTAAGGCGT
>JAZNPG010000020.1:0-7712 GCA_045589555.1 Acutalibacteraceae bacterium | reverse complement strand
GTGTATAAAGATACATCGAAAAGCGAAAAAACGTCAAATAAACGAAAATATTAATTCAATCCTCCGTCTTTTGGCTTCGCCAAAACCCACCTCCTTTCAAAAGGAGGCTATCGCAAGTTTACGCCATATATTTCGTTTATGTTTCAGCGACTTTATCGACAGTCAAAAAGGAGTTCCGAACGGAACTCCTTTTTTGACTTTTGAAAGGATGGATGGAATGTCGGGACAGCTGCACTATCCGCTCCCGACCGTACATCAATTATATTATATTCTTCGGCGCAATACCACCCGTTTTGAATTACAAATCGTAACAAATCGGTTACAAGCACGCGCCAAAAGTTACAAATTGTAACTTTTCAAAACTTTCTTCGCAGCTCAACAACCTTGCCGATAACGGTAACGGGCAGAGCTTCAATTTCTTCTTTTGAAAATATCATCGGCTCATATGCCGAATTTTCGGACACAAGCAAAAGGCTTGTGTCTTTTTTTATCAGCTTTTTTACCGTTGCATCGTTGCCGTTAACAAGAACAACCGCTATTTCTCCGCTTTCGGCATCGGGCTGGCGGCGCACAATCACCGTATCCCCTGCCTGAAACAGAGGAAACATGCTGTCGCCTTTTATTTTAAGCCCGAAATATTCGCCTCTCGCCGCCATATCGGCGCTGATTTCCTCATAATCCAATATATCTTCTACTGCCTCCATCGGTATGCCTGCCCTGACAAAGCCGAGAACGGGCACAAGAACCGTGCCGCCGATATCCTCGCCGCCGATGAGCGTGCCCACCGAAACCCCCAGCGCAGATGCAAGAAGCTTAAGGCTTTCGTTATCGGGCGAGGTTCTCCCCTTTTCCCATTGGCTTACCGCCGTCTGATGCACGCAGCAAAGCGCGGCAAGCTCGCTCTGGGACAGACCCTTCTGTTTTCTTAATTCCCTTATTATATTCATTTTTATCCCTCCGCCTGACCACGGGCGGAACCGAAACAGCTTAACCTGAATCGTAAAAGCCGCATCCGCCTGTGGCTGAAGCTCTGATTATAAAACATTTCACGCCTATATTATGAGGCATACTATTGTTTTTGTCAATAGTTATTCTGAAAATATGAAAAATACTCTTGACATTCGAACAAACGTTCACTATAATTAATAGCGTCACTATTATCAGCGCTGAGGGGAAAGCTCAGCGCTGACCGAAAAAGGAGGTTTCGGATGAAAAGCAATGTTTGTGAGGAGGATATTCTTTTTGTATATCCGGATAAAAACGAAATCAGAGCAGCCCAGCTTGCCTGCTGCGGCAGATGCTGCACCGCCTGCGAAGCGCCTGCGGAATATGCGTGGCGCAAGCGCAGCGTTGATATGGCTCTTCTGCTTGAGCAGGCAATTGAAAGTGAGCTGAGCCCTGCTGAACAAGCGGCAATCAGAGACCGCTGGCTTGAATCGCTCAGCGTTCAGGAGATTTCGGAAAAAAGAAAAATCAGCCGTGCTGCCGTGAGCGTAACTCTCAAAAGGGCGCAGGATAAGCTGAAAAAAGTGCTTTCCTATGCGGTCAAATATCAGAACGATACTCTCAGCGACAGCATCATGCCCCTTGCTCTGGGCAGGGCAAAGGCAATCGCCGCAGCAAGATATCTTTCAGGCAACAGCGTTTGCGAAAGACTTTCTCACCTGCGCCGCAGAGAGAATCTTTCCATGGCGGCGCAAAGCAGGGCAACGGGCATTTCCGCGCGCAGGCTTGCCTCTCTGGAAAAAGGCGAATCTTCGCCCGATTTGTGCGAGCTGATTATTCTGAGCGAATTTTTCGGCGTGACAACCGATTACATATTGAAAGGAGAAAACAATGGTAAACAATAAATCACTTTATGAGCTCGGCATTGAATATGAAAAGGCGGCGTGCGCAGTCAAAGAAAGAATTGAAGACAAAAGAAAAAAGCTCAATTCTCTCAAAAACAAAATCTGCTCCAACGAAGCATATGTTCTCAAAAGCGAGCTCAATTCGCTTTATCAGGAATTCAGGCAGGCAAAGGATACCGCCGAATACCTTAAAAATTATTATTCGCCCGATTCTCTTGTTGCATGGGGAGGTGTGTTGATTTGAGCAAAATTCTCAGCGCAGTAATCGACGAAAACAGAAATTTTGTAATCAGCCCGTCAGAAGGCTTTTCGGGCGAGAGCAACGCAGAAATCATCGAAATCGATATCGGTCCGTTTGCCGATGAGGGCTATGAATATTACATCCTCAACTACGAGGTTTTTTCAACCAACGGCAGACTCAACTCCAACATAATCCGCACCGATACCGATGAACCCGCATACATAAGTAATGGGGTAATTTATTGCCCTCTCACAGCTCAGCTCACGGCTTCGGGCAAGCTCAGAATTCAGCTTGAAGCACATAAGAAAACCGATAAGGGCGAGGTTGTAAAGAAATCCTCAATTGCAGAGCTTGATTTTGCCGAATCCCTTATGGGCGAAAGCGATTTGCTCGGCAGCTCCTCTTCCGTTATCGGCAGGCTTGAGGATATTGAGGACAGGCTCGACACAATCGATTCCGAAAACCGAGGCAGCAGAATCAGCACTCTTGAGGATAAAACCGAGGCTCTTGAAACAAGCTCGTCGGCACTCGAAAACAGAACAGCCTCTCTCGAAAACGAAACCGCTTCTCTTAAAGAAAAAACCGCCGACCTCACTGAGCGCACCGCCAACGCAGAGAGCAGGCTTGAAGCGATTGAAGGCTATAATATTCCGCAGAATATCTCGGATATCAAAGAAAGGCTCACCGCTATTGAAGAAAAGCCCGATGCTCTTGAATCAATTCCCGTTGCATCCGAAACAACGCTTGGCGGTATTACGGTTGCACAGAATTCCGAATTCAGGGTTGCGGAAAACGGACTTCTTTCGCTCGATTATTCCACGCTCAAAAGTCACAGTATCGTTGCATCGGTTGCTCTCTCGCTTTTATACGTTCCCGGCAACGTTGAGATTACTGTCGGCAACACTTCCGATGAAATTTCCTCTTATGTTTCAGAGTGCACATCCAAGGTTGCATCCGGCCTTATGAATGCTTTTGCATTCGCCTGCTTTTCTAACGGAAGCGTTGAATACACTAATGAAAGTTTCACCCCTCAGCCATTGCCCGTTGAAGCAAACACGGTTTATGTTTTCAAGCTTGTTGACGGAGCATTGCAGCACAGAAGCTACATCGGAAATGAGCTGAGAACTCTTATTCTGGAGGGAATCTGATATGGATAAAAAGATTTGCATTATAGTCGGCCACGGAAAATCAAAAAGCGGAGGCTATGACAGCGGCGCAGTAAGCCGTGACGGTAAAATCCATGAATTCAGAATTGCAAAGGAAATCGCAAAATATGCTGCCGATTATCTCGGCTGCAACCTTATGAATTACAAAGGCGATCTCTATCTGACCGAAAGGATCAGCGCCGTCAACAGAGCATATTACGATTTTATCGCAGAAATCCATCTCAACGCAGGCGGCGGTAAGGGCACGGAGGTTTTTTATTATCACGGCTCGCCTACGGGTCTTAAAGCCGCAACGGCGATAACGCAGGAAATTGCAGAGGAATTTTCAATCCGCAACAGAGGCGCCAAGGTATGGCTTAACGATGACGGCGAGGATTATTTTGCAATCATCCGCGAAACAAAGCCAACGGCAATTCTTATCGAAACCGTGTTCATCGATAACAGCGATGAGCTTGCAATCATAAAAACTGCAAGCGGTCAGAAACGCTGCGGCGAAGCCATAGGCAGAGCGCTCGAAAAAGCTCTCGGCATTTCCGCAAAGCCCGAAAGCGGCTCTTTCAAAGTTGAAATCACCGCACAGAGCCTTAATATACGCTCGGGAGCAGGTACGGCAAACGAGGTTACGGGCTATGTGAAAAACGGTGAAGTCCACAGAATATCGGAAACAAACGCAGCAGGCTCATGGGGTAAGCTTGCAGACGGAAGGGGCTGGATTTCGCTCAACGCAAAATATATCAGGAGGTTATAAATGGATTGGGACTCTCTTTTTTCATTTCTCGGCTCGGCAACAGGCTGCATCGCAGGCATTCTTGCCTCGCAGCGTCTGACGGTATACCGCATTCAGCAGCTTGAAGAAAAGGTAAACAAGCATAACAATCTTGTTGAGCGAATGACGGTCAGCGAAATGAAAATAAAAAATATCGAAGAAAAAATAAAATGCGAGGTATGTAATCATGGATAAAATCAAAATGATGCTTATCAGCCTGCGAAACGTTACTCCGTCCTCATGGGCAAGGCTTATTCTGCTGCTCGCATCGGTTATCGGCGTTGCGGCAAGGCTTTTCGGAGCGGATTTCGCGGCGGACAACGAGGAATTCGCAAAGGATGTTGCATCGCTCGCCGTGCTGATAATCTCATCGGCAACCGCTTACTGGAAAAACAATTCCTTTACTGAAGCGGCGCAGGCGGCAGACGCAATCCTTGCAGCGCTCAAGAGAAGCAAATAAACGGGTAAATTTTAATTTACCCCTTGACAAAACGGTAAGCATTAATATATAATAGCACCTGCGCTTCATGTGCAGGTGCGGACGTTTAGCTCAGCTGGTAGAGCATTCGCTTGACGTGCGAAGGGTCAGCGGTTCAAGTCCGTTAACGTCCACCACATTGGAGAAATCCGAACTTAATGCCAATCGGCAATGGGTTCGGATTTTTTGTTTTTAATATCTCTTTGCAGAGCAAAAATAAATCTTTTCTTTGACATAATAATATTAAACTGTTATAATTAAATTAATTATACAATCATACAAAAGAGGTGATATATGTTGATAAGTTTTGAAAGAGCAACTGAGGTTGCAAATTTATACTACGATGACGTATATCATCTTTGTCTTTCAAGGCTCAAAAAAGAAGAAAACGCTTACGACGTTACGCAGGAGGTTTTTCTCTTCTTCCAAGAAAAATATAACGAGCTTGATGACGATTACATAAAAGCCTGGCTCTATAAAGTTGCCGATAACAAAATCAAAGAGCAATTCAGAGCTATCGCCAAAAGAGAAAAAGAGCTCATTTTCGGAACGGTATTCGGCACGCAAACAAGCACGGATATTCTCTACGAAATGGAAGAAGATAACAAGATAACGCCTGAAGAAATTGAGGAAAAGAAGAATGGTATTCTTTCTTCGTTAAACGATAAAGAGCTTGAGCTTTTTGAAATGGTTTACACCAAACATATGGAATATGAAGAACTTGCAAAGGCTTTTGATGTTTCAGAGCACGCTGTAAGATCCAGAGTTTACAGGCTCAGATTGAAAATCAAGGAAAGAGCATCCTTCATATTCATGGCAATTTTGCTTCTTTTCATGAAATTATAAAAAAATTTCAAAAATTTCAAAAATTTTTGCGTGACAAAATGCAATTCCCGTCATATATACATGAAGGGAGGTATTTTGTTTTATCAATCATAACTACAGGAGGTGAACAAATCCATGGGAAACAAACGAGATTTCAGCGCTGAAAAACACTCTTTAAAGGACAAGCTGACAGCGATAATTCTGCTTGAAACTTCAAAGCCATATAAAGAAATGGACAGCGATCTTGTAACGGAATGCGTAGATTTTCTCATGGAGCTTGAAGGAAAACCGAGACTTACCAGAGCAGAAATTGAACAAAAAGTAAGCGAAATACCGTTCAAGGGCAAGGCAACTGCAATCAACTCATATGCCAAGAAGAAAATAAGGGCAAAAAGAATTGCTGTTATAGCTGCCGTGCTTGCGGTGCTGCTTGCAATTTTCTCAATTGTTGCCATATCTTTCACCAACAGCGAAGACAGCCTGATTGACAGGTTCGCAAATTATATCGGTGAAATTATGAACGGCGGCGAACAATTGGAATTTGATAATATAGAATTAATAAAACCAAACGAATCAAAAACTTATTCTTCCGCAGAAGAGCTTGTCAGAGATGAAAAAATATCCGTTCTGTTCCCTACCCGACTTCCCGAAAATGAAAAGATAACAACATGCTGGTATATATCCGATAGTACATACGGAAGAAATTATATCTTTCAATGTAAAAAAAGCGAATACAGCATAACTGTATTTTTAGATATAACCATTTCAGACCGAACCAAAGCAGAAAATCCAATGAAAAAAGTCGGCAATCTTGATGTCTACATAATCCGTGAAGAGAATTCTATTCAGGGCATGTTTGAACACAAGGGATATTTTTATTCTGTCAGCGCACGCACGGAAGAAGAGCTTCTGATGATTATAGAAAATCTTAAGGAGATTAAATAACATGAAAAAAATCATCTCTCTCATTCTTGCCATAGCATCCGTTTTTTCCCTTGCAACGTTTTCCGCTTCCGCAGAAGAAGCTGCTGAAAATACTGTTGTAATTACAAGCGGAGATACCGACTATATTTTTGAAGCAGGTGTTTCCGAGGACCATATCCACAGCTTTATCAATTCATTTGATTCCGAACATGACGGCGAAGAAGCCGCAACCTGCGGACTTATGTGCACCCTTTTCGGTCATAAGCTTGAAACCTCAGTAGCTTATACAGTAACCCATAAAGCAAGAACAACTGATCCCCGTTGCCTCAGAAAAGCATATTCCGTAGAAACCTGCTCAAGATGTGACTACTCCACCAAAACATTAATAGCTTCCACATACATCAGCTGCTGCTGATTCAAAACGAAAAACAAACTTCATTCCGTCTGCCGACATATCGGCAGACATCCTTTGGGTGAGAGAAAATGAGAGATAAATATACCGTCAGCCTTTTCGGGCACAGAATAATCGAAGATTATAACACCGTAGAAAGCAAACTCTACGAGCTTTTGCGCATTATAATGCAAAGAGAAAGCGGAGAGCTTGAATTTCTTGTTGGCAGAAACGGCGTTTTTGACCTGATGGCGGCTTCCGTTATTCGGAAACTGAAAAAAGAAACGGGCAATGAAAATGCTTATCTCGCCCTTGTTCTCCCCTACGAAACCGCTGAACTCCGAAACAACACAGAGGCATTTGAAAGCTATTATGACTCGGTTGAAATCTGTGAAGCATCGGCGCTTTGCAACCCCAAATTTGCTATTGTCGCGAGAAACCGGAATATGGTTGACAGGTCTGATTTGGTTGTTGTTTACGTTAAAAACGAATCGGGCGGCGCTTATCAATCTCTCAAATATGCAGAAAAAAATGAAAAAAGAATCATTAACCTTTATCATAACTAAAACGAATTTAACCGAGTTTGCTTTATGCGGATTCGGTTAAATTTTTTTGCGTGACAAATCTGATTTTTCGTCATATATAGATATATACAAAAATCAGAGGTGATATTTTGAAAGAGTATAAACATTGCCTTGCAGAGATAAGAACATATCTGAATGACAAAGCCCTTAAGCTGAACACAAAAAAGCTGGATAAGATTATCGGCGAAGAACTTGACAAACCGATAAACGAAATGGATACGCATTTAATTGACCTTTGCCTGAATGCTCTTGTTGAACGCAGAAAATATATGTCAGAACGCAAAAAGAATAACTGAAACGCTTTTTGCTCAGCAAAAGAAAAAATCTATGCTTTGTTTCTCGCCGATTTTTTCGTTTTTCATCTCGCAGCTTCGGATAAGTTTACAATTTGTTCATAAAATAAATATCACATTTTGTCCTTTTCAGGTGTTTTAATAGTAGATTGGTATATTAATTTGTATAACTATGTCCTTTTCAAGGAGGTGAG
>JAZNPG010000019.1:0-6257 GCA_045589555.1 Acutalibacteraceae bacterium | reverse complement strand
AAGATGTGAGAATTCCTCGGGCATATCATAGGGGTCCATATCCTTATATGCAGGGATAAGAACCTTCTTTTCACCGTTCTGAATAAGTGCAAGATATCTGCTCCATTCGTTTTTAACCCATACGGCGTTGAAATGCTCTGCACATGTGCCGATAACAACCATTACCTTTGAGCTGTTGAGAGCCGAGAAAATGTAGGGCTCATAAGCCGAGCCGAGCTTATCTTCAAGGGTTATTCTTGCAAAGAACACCTTGAAGCCCTCGTTTGTGAGCTGACCGTAAAGCTCCTGCGCAAGTACCGAATCACGGCTTCTTCTGCCCGCTGCATCGGTTTCCTTATAGCAGATGAAAATATCAAACGGCTTTTCATCCCTGACAATTACGGCAATCTCTTTCTGGATTGCGAGAATCGCATTTGCTTCGGCAACAAGAACCTGCTTCTGGATATCATCGGCATATTCGATTGCTGCTTTGTAATCGGCATCCGCAATAACAGACGCTTTCTGCATTCTGTTAATTGTGGGCATATATTTTCCCGTCTGGGGGTCTTTTACATATTCGATACCGTAGCGGCAAAGAACAATTGACCAATAGGCTTCAAAATCCGTTTTATCCTCATCGAGAATCTTTTCGAATTCTCTCATCGCCTTATCGTAATCGTTATTTCTGCGATAGTGGTTCGCTCTGTCATAGAGGTTTGCTCTTCTTTCGTCGTCGAGCCTGGGCAAAGTCTGGGTTGTTCCGCAGTATTCGCAGGTTATAACACCTTTGCCTGCTCCGACTTCAAGTGCGCCGCCGCACATTTTACATTTAAAAACCGCCATTTTAAAAACCCTCCGATATGCTTTTTGATAAAAAAGGATATTTAAACAGATAATTCGACAAATTAATTATGATTAGTTTAATTTTATCATACTTTTTTCTTTTAGTCTATAATATATATAAATATTTTTTATTTTATGAAAAAAAGACTTAAGCAGGTTTGCACCCGTTTAAGCCTTTTTGGATTGAAGCATATTATTATTTTTCCGAAATTAACAAAAAAACCGAGCCTGTCACCCGAAAGTGACGGACTCGGCTTTATTCTTTGCACTGTGTAATCAGAAATTGTAATCAGGCTTGACAACCTTGCCTGTTGTTGCAGCTTCAACGATTGCAAGGCAAACTGCTACGGTTTTTGCGCCCTCTCTTGCATCCGTCATAACGGGCTTATCGTTAAGAATTGTATCGGCGAAAACCTCAAATTCCTTGACTGCATTGTGATTGTTAACGGCAATTTCGATGGTCTGCGGCTCTTTGGTAACGCCCTCTTCGTCGGTAACGAAAAGAGTCATTGTGGGAGAAGTGTTATCGCAGATAAGCGTTCCTTTTGTGCCGTAAATAACCGTACGCATGGTATAATCTCGCTTACAGCCTGTTGAAACAAACACCTTGCCTGCAACGTTTTCATCAAATTTCATAATTGCAATTGTCGCATCGTCATAGGGCACCTGCAGCAAAAGCTTATGCGTGCCGTATGCAAAAACCTCCTTGGGGTCACCCGCAAGCCAGCGGAGAAGGTCAACCGCATGGCAGCCGCCGCCGATAACGCCGTGACGGTTGGGGTCTGCACGCCAGCTGTCGCAAAGCTTCATATAATCATGAGCATATTCAGATTCAACAAAATAAAGCTCGCCGATTGTGCCCGATTCAATGATTTCCTTTGCCTTTTCAAAAGCAGGAGTGAATCTGCAAATCTGACCAACCATAAATTTGCTGCCCGATTCATCCGCAACCCTTACCATTTCTTCGATATCCGCTCTTGTAAGAGCGAGCGGCTTTTCGCAAAGCACATGCTTGCCTGCACGGAGCAAATCGCACGAAACCTTAACATGCTGCTGGTCGGGAATGGCAACGGTAACAACATCTATATCCTTATTGTTTACAATATCCATGTAATCGGTTACCCATTTTTCCTCGGGTATACCGTATCTTTCGCCTGCGAAACGAAGGTTTTCTTCATTGCAGTCACAGATTGCGGCAATCTCCGCACCGTAACTCATAGCACCCTCAAGATGGCACATACCAAACTTCATACCGATATTTGCAACTACAAGTTTTTTATCCATAAGTAATTCTCCTTTTGAAACGGTTTTTACTTTATGTATCGCTATATCAAATCATTATACTGATAAACTCTGACATAGTCAACAATAAAATTCGCTTCTTTTCCGGGGGCATTTTCTCTTTGCGACGGGATGCCGTTTTCGCCGCGCATTTCAACCGAAAGAATAAGATATTCGGGATTTTGGCTTACTCCGCCAAACGATGTACGGAATGTTTCAACACCGTTGATATAGAAAATATACTCCTCTTCATTCCACTCCAGACCGTAGGTGTTGAACTCCTCATAAGGGTTATTTTTTATAAGAAAACGCTTTGCGCCAAGCTTCTGATGAGCTTCGCCGTAGCCGTCGAAATGAAGATTTGACGAAACATTGCTGCTTATCAGTTTTTCATATCCGTCACTTTCAAAAATATCAATCTCCGTGCCGTCAACACCGCTTCCGTCTTCGTTATAAACACCCTCGTTCATAAGCCAGAATGCGCTCCATATATCCGCACCCTCGGGAAGAATGCATCTGCACTCAAAATAGCCGTATTTCTGGCTGAATCCGTTGGGAGAATCGCCGTCTGTATCGATGCCTGCCGAATACCAGCCTGCACCTTTTCCGCCCATGCCGTTTTCGAGATAAACAACGGGAATAACAAGGTTGCCGTTCTGAGTATGCGCAAGATTCTGATTCCAGTAGCTGCCTTTTCTCGCTTCCGAGGTATTCCCGTACTGATAATGACCCGACCACACATTGCGGTCAAGCTCACCCTCAAATTCATCGGAAAAAGTCTGCACAAACTTATTCATATCAAGCTTTTCGCCCATAGGATAGCACGGAATATCAAGCAGCATGCACAAGGAAATAATCAGCGAGGTGATAGCGGAAATAATCGGTTTAATCAATTTCATTTTGTTTTCTCCCCTGCTTATTCGGTAACAGTATTATAGCTTATAAAATACGAAAAGTAAAGTCAGCACTTGCATGCACAAGAAAAGCCGAACCGTTTCCGTTCGGAAAGGCTCGGCTTTATGTTTATTATGATTCGGTATCCGGAAGCTTTATATTCTTCCAGCCGTCAACATCGCATTGACCTTGGTAATCATCATATATGTAATCTGTTTCGTCAATATATCCTGTTGCAATAACTGTACCGTCTGATTTAAGACCCACCGTGTGATCTTCCCCTGCCGAAACAGCAACTATATCCGTCCAGCTGTCAACATCACATGCGCCCCTGTTAACATTACCAACCGCAACAACGGTGCCGTCAGATTTAAGACCTACGGTGCGATTTTGCCTTGCTGAAACAGCCACTATATCATTCCAGTTATCCACATCGCACTGTCCGGAATAAACAAACACAACTTCATTATACTGTGTTGCAACTACCGTTCCGTCTAATTTAAGACCGACAGTATGACCAAATCCTGCGGAAACTGCTACTATATCACGCCAGCCATCCACATTGCACTGCCCTTCATTGTCGCGGCCCACAGCAACAACAGTGCCATCGGATTTTAGACCTACGGTGTGATAATCGCCTGCTGAAACTGCAACAATATCTTTCCAACCGCCAACATTGCACTGACCATTCTCATTATCGCCAACCGCAACAACCGTGCCGTCGGATTTAAGGCCTACGGTGTGATAGTTCCCTGCCGAAACAGCAACTATATCCTTCCAGAAGTCAACATCACACTGACCACTTTCGTTATCACCAACCGCAACAACCGTGCCGTCGGATTTAATGCCTACGGTATGTAACCAACCTGCTGAAACAGCAACAATATCTTTCCAGCCGTCAACATCGCATCGCCCGTCATCGTTATACCCAACCGCAACAACCGTGCCGTCAGTTTTAACTCCTACGGTAAACGAGTTACCTGCAGAAAGGGTAGATTTAACTATAAACCTGTCCAGAATTTCTGCTATCTTTTCTTTTGCATCCTTATAATCACCAAGGCTTTCAAAAGCGGAAATTGCCTCGTTATATTTACCCGCTTCTGCAAGTTCAAGAGCATTGTTATATTTTTTGGAAACAGAAACCTCATTAATTATAAAAATAGCAACAATAAAAACAATAAGAGCAGGAACGCCTATCATAACTATTTTGGTAATCAGCTTTTTTTCCTTTTCTTCTTGTGCCTTTATTTTTGCCTTAACTTCTTCTATTTTTGCTTTACTGTCCCTGTAATCGCCAAGAGATTCAAACACTTTTATCGCATATGACCACTCATCCGAATCAGAACCGTTCAGGCACCCGATACCCCTATCGTATAACTCGCTGAAGCATAATTCGCTTTGCTCCTTGCTGTCCTTGTAATCGCCAAGGCTCAGGAATATCTCGCGGGCTGATTTGATTTTTTCAATAACTACGGCATTCTTCAAATCGATTGCTTTACGGTATTTCTCTTCTTTCTCCGCATTTATTTTCGCTTCAGCCCTTGCTTTTTCCTCTTCTTTCCTTTTTTTATCATTCCGTTCTTTTATAAAACGGTTTGCATTGCCGAGAAACAAAATCAGCCCATCATCGCCAAAGCGAACAATCTTCTGATAATTTGCATTGCTCTCAAACGGCAAAGCGCAATTTTTCAAATCGTCCTGTTTTTTAACCTTGAGCTCTGCCATAAGCTTGCCGAGATAAGCCTCGGCATTCTTAGGCTCAAGGTCAAGCACCTTTTCGCAATATTCATCGGCGCTCTGCCAGTCACCGTCCTCAAGAAACATAAATGCTCTTTCAAGAAGCGGCGCAGTGTTTGCGCTTGCAGGCGCAGAGGTTACAGCCTTTTCTTTAACCGCTGCAGGCTTTTCATCCTCGCCTGCAATTTTGCGGATTCCTCTTACCAGATCCTGCATAAAGCCGAGCTTTGACATATCCTGCGCCTGAAGATGCGAAAATTCCTCGGGCAAATCATAGGGGTCCATATCCTTATATGCAGGTATAAGAGTTTTTCTCGCTCCGTTTTTAATCAGAGCAAGATATCTTGACCATTCATTTTTTACCCAAACCGCATTTAAATGCTCCTGCTTTGTGCCGAGAACAACCATTACCTTTGAGCTGTTGAGCGCCGCAAATATGTAGGGCTCATATGCAGTACCGAGCTTATCTTCAAGCGTGATTCTGGAGAAGAACACCTTAAAGCCTTCTTTTGTAAGTTCATGGTAAAGCTCTGTTGCCAGAACCGAATCGGGAGTTCTTCTGCCGTTTGCATCGGTTTCTTTATAGCAGATAAAAATATCAAAAGGCTCTTCCTTCTGCGAAATCTCAAGAATGCCTTTCTGTATATCGTCAATCACTTTTGCCTCGGATTCATAAATCTCTTTTTGCAATCCGTCAGCATATTCAATCGCCGATTTGTAATCCTCATCCATAAAAATTGAGGTGAACTGTGCGCGGTTAACGGTTGGAATTCTCTTGCGGCTTGCAGGGTCTTCAACATATTCAATACCGTATTTGCAAAGCACAAGCGACCAATAGCTTTCTGCATCGGTCTTATCATCGTTCAATATACCCTCATAAATCGACATAGCCTTGTCAAATTCATTGTTACGGCGAAAATGATTCGCTCTGTCATAAAGATTCGCCTTGCGGTCATCAGTAAGCTTCGGTAAGGTCTGTTTTGTGCCGCAGTATTCGCATACCGCAACCGTTTCGATACCGTTAACCTCAAGTGCGCCGCCGCACATTTTACATTTAAAAACAGCCATAATACATCCCCTTAATTACCCTGTTCAAGAAATTAAACCGAGAATTCAAAAAACTTATTAATTTATTCGTTACGAATTGTGTCGATTTTCTCTGTAACATCATCAAGCAGTTTAACACAATCACACATTAATATATAAATTTATATTAATATATTAGCAGCGTTCTTGTCAACAAATTTTGAAAAACAGATATAATTATAATGCTGAAATAAAGTAAAAAAACAAAATGTAAATTAAAAATCAAAATCAACTAAAGTAAAAGTAATAAACTCAGAGTAAAAGAAAAAGCACCCACGCAGTTGCGTGAGTGCATTTTCTTTGGCGCCCCAAACAGGACTCGAACCTGTGACACCATCGGTCAAAAACATAGTCGTCTCACTCGCTTGGAGCGCTTCGTGATACTCCTTGTTTTTTTCTGTTCATCGCACCCCTTCATCGTCCACCGGACGCGGGGC
>JAZNPG010000018.1:0-40156 GCA_045589555.1 Acutalibacteraceae bacterium | reverse complement strand
CTTAAGGCGTACCCAACGTATTCCTTTTGCAAAGGATGCCTTTTTAAAGACAGAGTTGACATTTAATTTCTTCTTTCCCTTGCTTTCATTTATTTATTATTCTGTTTACAAATTCTACTTCTTTTATGATATACTGCTAATAGCATTCTTTTTGAATGTTCTCCTTTTGCTTAGCTGTGCTGTTGGTAGCCGCATTCTCTGCAAGAGGAGTTTTCTTTTCATCGCTAAAGCTTTTTCGGAACCCCTGGCACAGCCAGGGGTTTTCAAATACAAGCAAAACTGCATTGCCCGAAAAGCAATGCAGTTTTTTTATATATTTATAACTCCCCTTTTTCAGCTCTCTTTATTGTCTTTACCCGATAAAATGCAGAGAGCAGGCGTTGCCGCCAAAACAATAACAGCCAGAACATTGAATGCTAACATTATAAATCCCCCTTATTTTCTCTTTACAATTATATTCTATCTCTTAAGAGTAGGAAAGTCCAATTACATTTCATTACAGTTTCTTTTCAAAATGTAATATTTTAAATACTTTTGTAACAAAATTGTAATTATATTCCGTGAAACCTTTGCCGGCGTTTGACGGTATATTAAGTGAAGGACCTTCAGAAAATCTTTTATGAGGAGGTATCAAGCATGCGGGATGAAGATATAATAAAGCTTTTCATGGAGCGGAAAGAAGCAGCCATAACAGAAACACAGTCTGCCTACGGAAAGTATCTCTTGAAGATTACTTACAATATTCTCGGCAACACCGAGGACTGCAAGGAATGCATAAACGATACTTATCTTAAAGCATGGAATTCCATTCCGCCTCATAATCCTGCCGTTTTATCGGTCTATCTCGGTAAAATAGCAAGAGAAACGGCAATCGATGCTTACAGAAAGCAAAACCGTCAGAAGCGAAAAGGTTCGGAGTATTCGCTCACTCTCGATGAGCTTTCGGAATGCGTTTCAGGTAACGAGAACACGGAAACCGCTGTTGATTCAAAGCTGCTCGGAAAAGAAATCAGCCGTTTTCTGCGGTCACTGCCTTATGATGCGTGCAGAATTTTCACCATGAGATATTATCATTCAGACTCCGTAAAGGATATTTCGCTCTACTTCGGTATGAGTGAAGCAAGGGTAAAAGGAATTCTCCACCGAACAAGAAAACAGCTTCGGAAGCACCTTGAAAAGGAGGGATTTTCATTATGACATCAGAAGCAATTTCAAGCGCAATGAATTATATTGACGCGGATTTGATTTTTCTTGCTGAAGATGCAAGAAACAAAAAAAGACCCAAAGGGTCAAAAACGGTTTTAAGGCTCTGCATTGCCGCAGCCGGCTTTGTGTTTATCGCGGCATCCGCATTGGTTATTAACTCGGTAATAAACAGCAATCTGCCGATGCTTGAGCTTTCCGTAGACTTTAGTGGCGGCATGAGCTTTGAGGGATATTTTTTGAAGAACGCCGATGATCTTATAAGCGGCAATCCATGGAAAAAAGCAACTGCGTTTACAAGGCTGCCCGTATACGCAAACAATGCTCATGACGAAAAGGGCACTCCGTGTGCCCTGAGCGAAAAAGAGCTTGATGGAATAATCCGCAAAGCTGCCGCTGAAGCAAGCATGACAGTAACAAATATCACGAAATCATACGCAAACGACCTTTACGGCGGCTATGAAAAAGATTTTGTTTATGCCGTAAATGCAGAAGCTGCCGAAGGTATGATAACCGCAAACGCAGCAGGCGGCATAACCGTCAGTTTTAATGAGCCCGTTACCCTGCCGTTCGATTTTACTCCCTCAAACCGCAATGACGGAGAAAAAGCAACGGATTATTTCAGCAAAAAGTATTCATCGCTTATCAGCAAATTCATAAACTTTGAATCTCCTGCGTACAGCGTTTCTTACCAATACAATGTTTACGGAGAGATCACAGGCACTTTCGTTGCTTATGATTCAAGCGGCAGTAACACGGATGACATTCTCAATTACAACCTGCAGTTTGCAGAATTCAGGCTTGACAAAAACGGCAGCCTTACATCGTTCTTCATCTGCAACTCATTTGCGGGAGCAAAAGAAATCGCTCGGTATCCGATTATTTCCTCAGACAAAGCAGAAAAAGAATTGATAAACGGCAATTTCATATCATCCGTTCCCTATGATTTTCCGGGTAAGGAATACATTGCAGGTTTTGAGCTGATTTATAAAAGCGGCAAAAACGAGTGTATTGCGCCCTATTACCGCTTTATAGTTGAGCTGCCGGAAGCGCCCGAAAATGGAGGCTTAAGGAATTACGGCGTTTACTATGTACCTGCAATAAGCGAAAAATATATTTCAGAAATCAAGCTCATTGACAGCAATATCCAATAGCAATACCCCCGAAGCTTTGCGGCTTCGGGGGTATCCGTATTTAAAATGCGAAATATTTTTCTCTCTGCTTTTTAACTCTGCCGCTGATGAATTCAAGGGTTTCTTTTGCACCCTCAACACCGCAGACATAATCCTTCATGGCTCTGCCCTCTTCATAGCAAAGGTCATCATGAAGCGGGAAGAATTCCTTGAGCAGGAAGCAGGCATATTTTGAAAGACGAAGGTCGCCTACAAGACGGAATTCCTTGCTGATTCCGTCAATTGCAACGGAATAGAAATCCTTGATTGACGAAATAATAGCCTCTCTCTCATTGGCAGGCGAGAAAACCATTGTTGATGCAACATAGGCATTCACATTGTTGATTGAGCTGTGGCTGTCCGTGCTGCCGACGATGGGATATTTTCTGCCCTTTGCTCTGTCATCATAATATTTATGGGTCTGGAAGCCGTTATGCTCATAATAATTCTCACCGCCGAGAACTTCAAAAGCATCAAACGGCTGAGTTTCCATAAGATATTCAATCAGATTTTCGGGAACATGGTTTACGTTTGAAATCCAGTAAGGATGGCAGAATATGCCGAGACCGCCTGCTTTTTTGATATGGTTGAAAACCCAAACCATACACGCATAGGTGAATTTTTCAATATCCTCAGGGATATCAAGCGTTTCAGCGAGTTCCATAACCTCTTTCTGGAACTCTTTAACCGTCATAACATCGGGGCATTCCGCACCCTCAAAGGTGCGGAGCTCTTTTGCTGCGCCGACCTCAACAACATGGTCGGATTCGTCAACAAGAGCATTGATTGAATATTTGCCGCCGAAATTAACAATATGAGGGTCGCATATAAAATCGGGACCTTCCTTGGGCATATGCACCTCTTCGCCGACAACAATGTTGAATTCAATCGGAACATCCTTATAAGCGTTGATAGCCTCAAGAGAGGGGTAATAGCGCTCGTGATCGGTGATTGCAAAGAAATCGTAGCCGTGTTTTCTGTAGTTTGCGGAAACAATCGCAGGTGACTGCTTGCCGTCAGAACGGCAGGTGTGCATATGAAGATCGCCGATTAAAGGATATCTGCCGCAGAGGTCATCGGCAACGGCATAAACACAAAGCTGAACAAGCTTTTTATCGGTTTCTTTTTCGCAGAAACGGATAAAATACTGCTGCTCTGTTTCAAAGGTATTTTTGAACTTTATTGTGCCGTCGGCATCAACGGAAAAATCAACGGTTTTATTGTTTTTTCTGTAAGGGAAATCCCTAATGCTGCCGTTTTCGATTTCAAGCACATAGAGGATAAGGTTTTCGGGGTTTTCAAATTTTGCGTGGTCACCGAGGGGTTTAACGGTTATTTCGATTTCCTTACCCACAGGGAAAACCTTGGGATAAATATCATAATAATGCAGTTCTGTTTTCATTTTTTCGCACCTCAGATTTCTACAGTTTTTCCTGTTTCGTAGGCGATATATGTTGCTTCAAGAAGTCTTGCAAGGTCTATTGCGGATTTTGTGCCGTACTCGTCGGGAATTTCAGCTTCCTCAACGCAGGCTGCCACAAAAGCGTCAATGGGCTTTGTGCTTGCTTCGGGAAGTCTGTCGGGAGTTATAAAGCCATTTATCAGCTTTGCCGTTTCTTTTGTTTTATATTTTATTTCGCTGCCCTGCGAAAGAAGAATACCGTTTGTTCCGTGAACTTCAACGGTATAAGGCGAAGAATAGGCAAGGAACGAGGTTTCGGAAACGCCGATTGCTCCGCTTTCAAACTCGATAACCGAAACTGCGTTTTCGTCAACGGGAGTGCCCATAACCGAATTTGCAATACCCGTTATCTTTTTGGGCATACCGCAAAGATATGAGAGAAGATACATCGGATGGCAGCCGAGGTCCATCATAGCGCCGCCTGCGCAGTCCTCTTTAACAAACCAGTATTCAGGCAGCCATTTGCCGCTCACACCGTCATGAGCGTTACGGATTCTGACATTGGTTACCGTACCAAAATCGCCGTTTACAATATGCTCCTTTGCAAATTTGATAACGGGCCATGCCTTATGAGGCATTGAGATAACAAACTTAACTCCGTTTTCTTCAATTGCCTTTACAATGTCCTCGCATTCCTTAACAGTGCAGGCAAGAGTTTTTTCGGTAAAAATATGCTTACCTGCTTTTGCAGCTTTGATAAGGATATCGGTGTGCATTGTTGTGGGCGTGCAGCAGCAAACCGCATCAACATCATTTCTTGCAAGAAGAGCATCAATATCGCTCTCAAAATCAACACCGAGCCTTTGCGCCCATTCGGCTCCCCTTTCAGGCTTTTCATCCCAGACGCAGGTTATTTCAGCCTTACCTGTAGCGAGAAATTCTCTGCCGTAGCCCTCGGCATGAACGTGCCATTTTGAAAGCATTGCAACCTTTAACATTTTCATTCCTCCCGAAAATATCGTTACAGCTTCATATTAACACATTAAAATGCAAAAGTCGAGAGAAAAGCATAGTTTTCTCCCGACTTTTTCAAGATTATTTTGCCGCTTGAATAAAGCAAAACACTATGGTAAAATTAAATCAGTCTTCATTGCTTCCCTGCCCTGTATTCGAGCAACAGCGAAGCTGTACACACCGTAACCGAAAGCGGTCTTGAAAGCGCAAGCAGTTCCTCGCTGATTGCAACGGACGAATGATAGTCCCATATGCTCCCCGCTCCGAAATAAAGAACGGCAGAAGCGGCAACAATCACGAGAACCGAAATGCCGCCGATAATCAGGGTAAGCTTTGAAGAAGGATGAATCTGCGACAGTATGTTTTTCATTTTCATTCCTCCCGATATGAATATTATACAGAACAACATCCGCAGTTTCAAATCTAAAATTCTGCCAATAAGGAATGAAAAATATGCCGATAGGTGTTTCCTCATCATGTCTTTATCCTCTTTCGCCGTGCGAGAGCCTTGAGATTCTCGGCAAGCTCGGAGTTAAAACGAGCGAGGTTTTTATCAATTCGCCGAGCGAACTGACTCTCGATTATGCAAAAGAGCTAAACAAGCTGAAAAACGAATACGGAATGAGCATTCTTTCCCTGCATCCGTTCACCTCTTTTGCGGAAACGGTTATGCTTTTCAGCGAGTACAAAAAACGCTTTACTGATACGCTTGAATACTATAAATATATTTTTGAGGTTACCGCCGCTATCGGTGCAGATATAACGGTTATCCACGGTTCAAGACTTCCGGGCAAAATACCGCACGAAGAATATTTTGATCGGTTTGCAAGGCTGGTTGAAGAAGGCAGAAAATCCGGCGTAACCGTTGCGCAGGAAAACGTTAACGCACATTTCAGCGAAAACCCCGGATTCATGAAAAAAATGAGAGCTTATCTCGGCAATGATTTCAGGATGGTTTTTGACGTAAAGCAGTCCGTCAGAGCAGGCTTTGAGCCTCTTGCATTCGCAGAGGAATTTGCAAAAGAAATTGTTCATATCCATCTCAGCGACCACAAGGAAGGCCATGACTGTCTGCCGCCCGCAACGGGTGTTTTCAATTTCGGAAAGCTTTTTGAAATAATGAACGCCGCCGATTACAACGGCAGCTATGTTATAGAGCTTTACAGGCACAATTACGGCGAGCCCGAAGAGCTCAGGTCGGCAATGAACTATCTTGACGGTTTATTGAAATAATACTTGCAAAAATAATAAACTATGGTATACTTTAATATGAGAAATTTCAAAGGAGTGTTAGACCAATGAAATGTCCGTTTTGCGGCTACGAAGAAAGCAAGGTTATTGATTCAAGACCCACCGATGAGGGCGAGCGCATACGTCGTCGCAGAGAATGCATTGGCTGTCTGAAGCGTTTTACAACATATGAGATAATTGAAAGCGTACCTGTTATTGTTGTTAAAAAAGATAAATCAAGAGAGGTTTTTGACCGCAACAAGCTCTTTAACGGTATGCTCCGTGCATGCGAAAAAAGACCTGTTTCTCTTGAAAGCATTGAGCGCGCGGTTGATGAAATTGAAGTAACCCTTCAGAATTCGCTTGACCGTGAGGTTACAAGTGTCAGAATCGGCGAGCTTGCGATGGATAAACTCAAAGACCTTGACGAGGTTGCTTATGTGCGTTTTGCATCAGTATACCGCCAGTTCAAGGATATAAACACCTTTATGGATGAGCTCGCAAAGCTTTTAAGCGAAAAATAATCAACATACGGTGAGCAAAGAGGATTTCTGCGAAATCGGTCTTTGCTCTCTTATTTTCAAGAGGTATAAAATGAAAAAAATAATTGCTGTCCTTCTTACTGCAGCCTGTGTTTTTCTGTGCGCCTGTAATTCGGATGAACCCGAAATCACTACCGCCGCAACAACAAGCGCTCCGAAAACAGCTGACATGCTTAATATAGATTCCAACGAAAAAGTTTATACCGCCTGCGTAAGCAGATATTATTCGGTGATAAATGCGGTTAAAAATAAAGTTCAGATTCTTGAATCTGAATACAATAAAACAATCGAAACCGAAGTTCCCGAAAAATTTTTTCTTGATGAAAGATATATCATGACCTTATTTGACCCTTTCATTCTGAATGACTTTACTCTGACAGAACAATTCAACGGTTATATGGACAGCAAAAAAGCTGCCGAAGCCTTTTCATCTGTCAGCAACGGAGCCGAAATCCGATTCGAAAGCAATTCAAGCAACAGATATGTGCTGAAATTTGTTACCGAACAAACAACAAAGGAAATTGTTGTTGACTATAATTCAAAAGACGCATTCAGATATGTTTGCGAAACTGAAAGCAATGACTCTGTTACACTCAATGAGATGCTTGAATTCTGCAAGCTGTCAAACAACGTTTATCTGATTCAGAGCAAAAGCACAAGACTTTATGTTCAGTTTGACAGCAAAGGAAGCATTATCAGCTTCCGTTGCGCAACACTGAAAAGCGGAGCTTACGGCACTAATGACAGCATTTATCCTCAGGCAAATCTCGGAGCAGAATGGGTAACGGACAGAAATAAGAACGAATATATGAACATTCATTCTTATGAAAACGGAGTGCTCACTCACGAGGACAGCAGCAGCGGTCCATGGAAAACCGTTACCGTTAACGAAAGCGACTTTGCAAACGCATTTCCTCTTCGGTAAGGTGAGTTAAAATGAATCACACAGAAAAAGCAACATATATCTGCGATTATCTCGAAAAGCTCGGTGTTTCCTTTGATAAATATGAACATGAGGCGGTTTCAAGCATTGAGGAATGCAGAAAAATTGAAAACATAACCGGCAGCGAAATTTGCAAAAACCTGCTGTTAAGGAACACACCCGGCACGGTCTGTTACCTGCTTTCCATGAAGGGCGATAAAGCTTTTGTAACAAAGAATGTTTCAAAAAAGCTCGGGTCTTCAAGACTTTCTTTTGTTTCTGCCGAGGAAATGGAGAGGCTTGTTGACACAACTCCCGGTTCATTGGGAATCATGAGTCTGCTTTTCGACAAAGAAAAAACAGTAAAGTTTGCAGCCGACAAGGATTTGCTCTGCGATGAATTCTTTTGCTGCCATGCGGGCATAAACACCTGCACGCTGAAAATCAGGACCGAAGATGTTTTCGAGAAAATTCTTCCGTCATTCGGAATAGACATAAACATAATTGAGATATAAAAAACGGCTGCATTTCGCAATGAAATGCAGCCTTGATTTTTATTTCTTTTCCATGTATTTTCTGACGATTTTAAGAGTTGTTGTTCTGGGGAATTCTTCGTCACGAATCTTAACCTTATTGATATTCTTGAAGAGAGGCATTTTACGGTTGAACTCATTAACATCAGCCTGAATGCGTTCTCTTGCATCGGGATATTCCTTTTCGTTAAGGAAGAATTCAGCAACAATCTTTCTGTCCTCTTCGTAAACAAGAACTTCACTTACATAATCAATAAGCATGAGCTTATCTTCAAGCTCTTCGGGAGAAACGTTCTTGCCGTTTGAAAGAACGATAAGATTCTTCTTTCTGCCAACCATGAAGAGGAAGCCCTCATCATCGATTCTGCCGTAGTCACCTGTTTTGAACCATTCGCCGTCAAAAGCTTCTGCGGTTGCTTCGGGCTCGCCGTAATAACCAACCATAACGTTTGTGCCCTTAACATAGATTTCGCCAACGCCTTCTTCGTCAGGCTCATTTATCTTGATTTCGCAGCAGCCGATAGGTGTACCGACACTGCCGGGCTTGAACTTGCCGGGTCTGTTGCAGGTGATTGCGGGTGAGCATTCGGTAAGACCGTAGCCGTTGAAAACATCAATGCCGAAATCACGCATACCCTCTTCATATTTGGGGTCAAGCGTTGCGCCGCCGCAAATAATCATATTGAGGTTGCCACCAAGGTTATCAAGAATTGTTTTGAAAATCTTGCGTCTTTTATCAATACCGATTTTAAGAAGAGCCTTGCTGATTTTAAGACCTTTCTTAAGAATTTCTTCTCTGCCTGTTTTCTTGGCAGTTTTCCAGATTCTGTCGTAGATTGTTTCAACAACAAGCGGTACACCCGAGAAATTATAGGGAGCAATCTTTTTAAGGTCGCTCTGGATTGTTTTGATGCTTTCGCACATATAACCCCATTCCTGAACGATATATGTTGCAAACAGAGCGCTTACCCATGAATAGGTGTGATTGAGCGGAAGGAAGCCGATTGCATGCTTACCTGAAAGGCAGCGGCAGGATGCGGAGCAGTTGCTTGCAATGTTTTTATGAGTAAGCATAACACCCTTGCTCTTGCCTGTTGTGCCTGAAGTGTAAACAACGCTTGCAAGGTCCTCAGGCTTAACCTCTGTATCTACAAAGCCTCTTTCGCCTGCATCGTAAACTTCCCAGCCTTTTTTATAGAACTCATCAAAATCATCAACGCAGAAATAGTGCTTAACGGGCATATTGGGGTCATTTTTAAAAAGCTCAACTGCTTTTTCGAACTTGCTTGTATAAACAAGAGCATCGCAGTCGCAACGGATAAGCTGGTCTGCAAGGTCATCAACGGGAAGCTTGCAGTCCATGGGAACAGTTATAAGACCGCCAACGAGAGCTGCATAATAAGCAATCATCCATTCAAAGCAGTTTTCGCCGATGATGGCAATTTTTTCATGATTCCTGAGACCGAGAGAATAAAGGTAGGTACCGAAACCGCAGATTTCTCTCCATGTCTGATTATAATTTCTTTCATGGTCTACGCCGTTTTTAACAAACATGAACTGTCTCTTATCGCCGCCCATTTCTGTGCCTTTAACGATAATTTCTTTAAGAGTTTCATATTCGGGGATTTCAACCGTAACGGCATTCTTATGAACTTTCTTCATCTTATGTCCCTCAATTTCTGATAATTTGTTTAAAAGAAAACATTTCGATTGATGATACCACAAATTTTTAAAAAATTCAACAATTTTCTCTTGCATTTTGTTAGTCAATATTATATGATTGTTTGAAAAGGGTTTTTTGCCCATAAAACTTCATAATTAATTTGTATAGGAGAATTTCTGTTTATGAGAATATTTATTGTTTGCATTATCGCATGGGCTACCGCTCAGTTACTTAAAGTTATCATCAACCTCACCAAATATTATATCGGCAAAAGAAAAGGCATCGAATATAAAAAAGTTACCAAAAGCACCTTTCTTAAACTCGGCGGCATGCCCAGCTCACATACCGCAACGGTTATTGCACTCTGCGGCTGCATAGGTCTTACCGCAGGCTGGCATTCCGATATTTTTGCCGCAAGCGGCGTTTTCGCATTCATCATTATGTTTGATGCCGTTAAGGTTCGTCTGCCCGTTGAAAAGCTTACTGAAGCGTTCAACTCACTTCAGGATAAGGTTTACGGAAAAGATGTTGAAGATGTCAAAAAGGTTGAGGGTCACACAATTCCCGAAATCATCGGCGGCTTCATTGTAGGCGCAGCAATTTCTTATATTATGGTAAGAGTTGTGGGCTTCCTCGGTTAATGCCATGGCAGATTTCAGACTTGCATTTCTCAGCGTTCAGGAAATCGGCGATGAGGCATTGAAAAAGCATTTTTACATAATGGATGAAAAGAGAAAATCCGAAACGCTTTTACTTGCAACCGACGAAAAAAAGCGTCAGAAGATTGCAGCTGACCTGCTTTGCAGACAAATGATAGCTGACGAATGCTCAATTCCCGAAGAAGAAATCATCTTTTCAAGAACAGAAAAGGGCAAGCCTTTTGCGGTTAACGCTGATATTTATTTCAGCATAAGCCACAGCAAAAACACGGTTGTATGCGCTGTATCGGATAAAGAAATCGGTGTTGATATCGAAGAAATACGGAGCATCCGATTAAAAGCGGATGAAAAATTTGCCTGCGAATCGGAGCTTGAATATATCGGCAACGATATAAACCGTTTTTTTGAAATATGGACTTTGAAAGAAGCTTTTTTCAAATGCAGGGGCAGCGGTCTCAGCGCTGACATAAAAAACGTAAGCTTTGAAATAACTGACGGGAAAATAACCTGCTCCGAAAAAGGGTATAATCTTTCTTTTGAAAATACCGCAGACGGATACATATGCGCCGTTTGCACTAAAAACTGACGCACCGCCAAGAGGTATAAATATATAATGGAAACAATAAAAGCTTTTATAAACGAAAAAGGCGCTGTTTATCTTGTTTCGCAAGCAATCAGCGTTATTGCAACTTTCTTTCTGCTGATATCTTACCAGCAGCGTACTCATAAAAGAATTGTTTGCATGCAGGCAATCGCAGGTCTGCTTTTCGGCACGCAGTATCTCATGCTCGGCGCATACGAAGGCATGATTTGCAACTATATAGGCATGGTCAGAGGCATAGCTTATTCTTTCCGCACAAAATCAAAGCTTATTGACTCCCCTGTTTGTCCCTGCGTTTTTGCGCTGATGTTTGCAATCAGCGGAATTTTCACCTACACCTCGCTCTTTTCACTGCTGCCGACGGTTGCGATGATGATATCATCGTTCGTGCTCTGGAATATCAAGGCACAACAGCTGCGCGCACTCACCCTGCCAACATCAATCATGTGGCTCATCTATAACGCTTCCTGCGGCTCAATTGTTGCGGTGGGCACAGAGCTTCTGAGCGAAATTTCAATTTTCATAGGTCTTTTCAGATTCAGAAAGAAAAAAGAAAACTAAGTTTAAAGCGTACCAAACGGTGCGCTTTATTTTTTTAGAAAAATTCAAAAAAAGTATTGACAAACAGCTAAATGCAAGATATAATAATGATAACAATTATCGATATTGAATTTGAAAGGAGGCGCTGAAATGACAAAACACAGCCGACAGCGAGATGCTGTTTACCAGAATCTGTGCATGAGAACAGACCACCCTACTGCCGAAGAGGTTTATTTATCCCTTAAAACAGAGATTCCCGCTTTAAGCCTTGCAACGGTTTACAGAAACCTTGCCATGCTTGAAAGCGAAAATAAAATTCTCCGCATCGGGTCGGGCGGCACAGCAAGGTATGACGGTAATATCTCCCCTCACTATCATCTGACCTGCCTTGAATGCGGCGGAGTTCACGATATATTTATGGATGATGCAGGGCTCTGCGATGCCGCTTCAAAGCATTTCGGCGGCAGAATTCTTTCTCACTCGGTAATGTTTACGGGCTACTGTCCCGAATGCTCCGAAAAGGTCGGATAAATTCATCAAAAAATTTTTAAATTAAAACTTATATTATTGGAGGAAAAAAATTATGAAAAAGTATGTTTGCAGCGTTTGCGGTTATGTTCACGAAGGTGATTCAGCTCCCGAAAAGTGCCCCCAGTGCGGCGTTCCCGCTTCAAAGTTCAATGAACAGAGCGGTGAAATGAGCTGGGCAGCAGAGCATGTTCTCGGCGTAGCACAGGGCGTTGACCCCGCAATCATCGAAGGTCTCAGAGCTAACTACATGGGCGAATGCACAGAGGTTGGCATGTATCTTGCAATGGCAAGAGTTGCTCACAGAGAAGGCTATCCCGAAATCGGTCTTTACTGGGAAAAGGCAGCTTATGAAGAAGCTGAGCATGCAGCCAAGTTTGCAGAGCTCCTCGGCGAAGTTGTAACAGACAGCACAAAGAAGAACCTCGAAATGAGAGTTGAAGCTGAAAACGGCGCAACAGCAGGCAAATTTGAGCTTGCAAAGATGGCTAAAGAGCAGGGTCTCGATGCTATCCACGATACCGTTCACGAAATGGCTCGTGACGAGGCGAGACACGGCAAGGCATTCCAGGGTCTTCTTGAGAGATATTTCGGTTGTTAATTTCCCTACCCTATAAAAATCAACGGAGCAGATTTTTCTGCTCCGTTTTTGTTATATTTATTGTGGGCGATTCATGAATCGCCCCTACGAATTATTTCACCCTCATCTCAAAAACTCATTCAAAATATTCAGATAGGTTTGAAATAAACATTATCATCTGCGCAAACCTTTGCTATCGCTGATGCAGGTGCACCGTAAACAACAAGGTCTTCGTTACACTGGTCGAACAAACTCGATGTTGTACCCGTTGCTACCCCCTCCTGATAATATGTATACGGTTTGATTGTTACGTTTGAATTATGAACCTTTACTTCTTCAAGCGATTCACAACCCAAAAATGCATTTGCACCAATTGTTATTACACTCGCAGGAATCTCAACAGATATCAGACCTGAACCCTGGAATGCATTGAATCCGATTTCTTCAACGGTTTCGGGAATCTTAACAGACTCCAATTCTTCGCAGCCGATAAATGCCTTTTCGGAAATTATTTTCAAACTGTCAGGCAAGTTCACGGTTTCCAGTTCAAAGCAATTCGCAAAAACGCCTGTGTTAATACTTGTTACTGTTGAGGGAATTGTGATTTCCTTTAACGAGGAACAGCTTTCAAAAGCGCCGAGCTGAATGCTGTCAATACCTTCGGGAATAACAACGTTTTCCAGAGCATAGCAGTTTTTGAACTGATAAGCGCCAATCCATTTAAGCGTTGAAGGCAGAGTTACGCTTACCAAAGATGGATCAAAACCGCTCTTGATATCATATATTCCATCCTCGAAAACGATACTTTGAACGTCACATTTATCAAAAACATATGCATCAACAACGTAAACGGGAAGATTTTCAAGCATTGCAGGAACAGTTACGATCTTTGCATTATCGCTGCCGATATATTCCGTGATTTCAACATATGTATCATAGACATTATATTTGAAATTATCGTTCGATGAAGGGTACTGAAGAACTCCTTTTTCGATTGCATGAACTACAGGGTTTTCAGTCACCTGAGGCTCTTCAACAACATCAGCCGGCTCTGAGGGCATCATCAAACCTCCGACAACAAACAGCACAACTCCTGCTAATAACACTAAAAGCGGAATTTTCTTTGTTTTTTTCTTAATCAGGCTCATTATAAACATAACTATCGCTGCTAAAAAAGCCAGCGTTCCCAGAGCCATTACGATTGTTGCAATTGAATCCATATTTGTTCTCCTTTTCTATTTCTTCATTATTCTTTCAAACACATTATTTCTTTTTGCAATCTGTTTTTTATTCACATTAACCTCCTATTCTCTTCTTATTGTCATTATATATCAACATTTGACTTGTGTCAATAGCGTTATGCGACTGACACAAGGTTTATTGTTTGTGTAAATCACCATAAAATATAGTTAAACAATATATGAGGGTGATTTTGTGAAACAGGAATACAGAGAACTTTATGAAAAATTCGGATTGAACGTTGTGTTTTACCGCAAAAGAAAGAAGCTGACACAGCTTCAGTTAGCGGAACTTGCTGATATCGACAGAAGCCATATAAGCGCAATCGAGCTCGGAAAAGTGGGCGTATCGTTTGATGTTATTTTCAAGCTTTGCGAAGTTCTTGAAATAACTCCAAAAGAATTATTCGATTTCAGATAATCGCTTCATACGAAAAACCATTTTACCGCATGACGTTTGCAGGTCTGCTTGAGAGATATTTTGGTTAATTAACTTCTATAAATAAAGAGTTTTTCGGAGAGGGAATGGCAGTTGTCATTCCCTCTGTTTTTGTATTTAAAAACAAGAAAAAACGGAGCAGGTTGAATTCCGCTCCGTTTGCATTGTTCAGTTTGTTTTTACACGGTAATTGAGCTGATATGTTCCGCCGTCCGTAGTCTTTAACGAAATAAGAACGTTTTCATCAGAACTCTCAACCTCATCGGGCACTTCAACAAGAACGTGAACACCTCTTGTTTCTAACGGTGCACCTGCTGAATATGATGAACCCCAATCAAATCTGTTATCATCGTCTACTATTACAAAACCGTCATAAACATATCCGTCTCCGTAAATAGCAACAGGTGAAAATGTTTCATCTATACGGATATCACGCTTCATAAGGTTTTTAAGCTTTCCGTTCATATGGAGATATACCTTGCCCTGTGCAGCGGGATAAGAAGTATATACGCTGCTTGTATTGGGAGGCAGAACTTCATATGTAAATTCTACATTATCAATTGTATATTCAAAATTCTCTGTTTTAATGGTGTCACCAATACCAACAATAACTACGTCTTTTTCTTCAACGCGCTGTGCTTCGGGAATTATGCAAACGTCCATTTTAAAGCCGCTTGATTTATCGCATTTGATTGTTGCAACGCCGATTTTGTTTTCAATAACCAGAACGCCTTCTTCACCCTTGTCTTTAATCTGAAAGCTCAGGGTTTTTAAACGGGTGATATAGCTTTCGTATGCGGATTCTCCGTCTGTTGACGAATACGAATATTTGATTTGTTTTACAACACCGTTAGATGTTGTTGTGCTGGAGCCTGTTTTTGTGAAATCAGCAACGCTGTCAGGAGTAGGTAAAGCAGAGCATTCCTTGAAATATTCTACAGCCTTACTTTCGTTTCCCTTGTTGCTGTCAGATGACGATGTTGTGCCGTTAGCATTGTTTTCTTTGCCGCCATCAGAATTTTCATTGCCGCCGCAAGCCGCAAACGAAAAACACATAACCGCTGCCATAAGCAACGCAAACAATTTTTTCATATTTTTACCTCTTTTTTAAATAATTATAAGCCGCAATATACGCTGATAAATCAATCAGCAAAAATTATTTAACAGTAATTGCATACAGATGGGGGCAAAGTGAAATGGGATCCTCTTCAAAAGCCTTATTTCTTGAAAGCTCTGAATTATCAAACATATCATAGAAGCCGAATCTGTAATTAATTGCCTTGTTGCTGTTTGCAAGCTCCTCGGGAATATCAGCATACATGATGAAGGAATACTCTGTAAGAGGAGGAATTGCTGTTTCTGTTTCACCGTTTGATGTATAAACATCGCAGTTATTTGCGGTTATTTCGAATTTATATCCGTCGATATCGAATTCACCAATGAAGAAATCGAAAACAGGAAGCTCTGTTTTTGCAACATTTTTGATTTTACCCTTAAAGCAGATGAACTGTTTTCCTGCTTCGGGAGAAGGACCAAAGGTTCTTGTAATACTGATTGATGAGCTTGTATCAGAGATTGTTTCGCGGATATCTTCTTTGATATAATACTCTTCGAATGTTATTTCAGCAAAGTCAAGCATTATTTTTTCGTTGAAATCAAACTTAACAGGTTCTGCCTTGGGAGCTTCTGTTGTTCCGTTAACATCAGCATTTGCACCGGCATTGCCGCCGTTTCCGCCGGCATCAGTGCCGTTTTCGCCGCCATTGTTACTGCCGCCGCAGGCTGCAAAAGACAGACACATTACGAGCACAAGGAGCAGGGAGATTAATTTTTTCATAACAAACACCTTTCTTTTTCACTACAAATTTATAGTGTTATTTGTACTACAGATTATAATATATAATTGATAATTTTGTCAAGATATAATTACAGTATAAAGAGGTGATTAATAATGGCAGAAGAAATCAAAATCAAAAAGAAAGTTTCAAAACGCGGAGATGATGGCTATAAAGTGGTTTCAGTGCGTATGAAAGACGAGCTGATTGCTAAATTAGACAAGCTTTCCGCTGATACCAACCGATCGCGCAACGAGCTTATTAATTTGCTTTTGGAAGCATCTGTCGACATCGTAAAAATAGAGGAATAATCAAAAACGGTGCAGGTTTTATGCCTGTACCGTTAGTTTTATTGCTCCGCAGCTTAACGCCATTGACAATAAACAGTTTATTTGCGATAATCTAAAAAGATAATCTTTCGCATGGTAAGAGGTGCTGAAAATGAAGAAAGCATTTATTTCTTTCGCTTGTGTTCTGGCTTCGCTGATAATTGTTCTGAACATTTTTTCAGAACAAATCGGCAATCTTGTTGCCGAAACGGTATATAAAGATAAGATATCGGTTTATTCTCCATCAGACAAAACCGAAGCAATAAAGCTCAGAAAAAACGATTATTTATATTTCGGAAAATTTGGCGGCGAAAACATTTTGTGGAAGGTAATTGCTGTTAACGATAACGGCGAACCGCTCCTTCTCAGCGAAAAAGCAATTTGCTTTATGCCGTTTAATTCCGGAATCAAAGCCGTTGCAGGCAGCAGCAGCTGGGAAACCTCGAGCATAAGAAGCTGGCTCAACTCCGATTCGGAAGAAGAATTCATATTTGAATGCAATCCCGAAAACAGGATAAAAAACAATCAGCTCTGCTTTGACGGCGGATTCCTGAACCCCGATAACTTTTCAGCAGCTGAAGCCGAAGCAATCAGAGACGGTAAAGACAGAATAATTCTGCCGAGCAGAGCTATGCTTTCGGGAATCAAGCCCGACCAAAGGAAGAAGGCTCCCACCTCCGCTGCGGTTATCAATGACGGCTCATCTTATATTCAATTCAGAACAGCCTGCTGGTACTGGGCATCAGACCCCATAAACACCAACACCTCAAGCGTTTCATCCGTTACCCCCTCGGGATATATCAGCAAATGCATATCCAACGACGGTCTGATGGGTGTTTGCCCTGCCGTGTACCTGAAAAGCTGCTCAATCAGCTCTTGCGGCGGTGACGGCAGCATCGGTACACCTTATATCTTCACTGCGGAGGTGACAGGATGAAAGCTTTAAAAAATAAATATCCAAATATAAACATATTTTTATGCCTTTCCGCTCTTATGCTTGCATTCTGGATTTTCTGCACAAAGCTGATTATCAAAATGGATGACGGACATTTCATGGGCATTCTTGCCAATGAAGGTTTTTCTCTCACGGAATGGCTGAAATTGCGCTATGAAACACTTTCCGGAAGAACAACGGGAGAAGCGCTGATGATGACACTGCTGAAAGCCAACCCGATTCTCTGGAAGCTTTTCGGTTTTGCTCTGTGCGAATACACGGTTTATTTCATTTATAAAATCTCTTTGAGTTTCGGCGGCAATCAGCTCTCAAAAGAGCTTTCGGTTTTAAGCGGTTGCTCCGTTTTTCTGATTTTTGTGGGAGTTCTTAACGCAGGCTTATTCTGGTTTGCAGGCTCTTTCACATTCTTTGTACCCTGCGCTTTTATGTTCATAACTCTCACCCCTGCGATTTTCGATGTTCTCGGCATCAGCTGCAGCCCCGTAATCAGAGCGCTCGCCTTTCCGTGCGCAGTTTTAGCTGCTTCACAGGAGCAGGCTGCTGTATGCACCTGTGCTATGCTTCTGATTCTCTGCGTTATTTCCGTTATAACCAAAAAGTTCAGAGTCACAGCTTTCCTGCCTGCCTTGATTTCTTTGGCGGCAATGATTTATCTTTTATCCTCTCCCGGCGCAAAAAACAGAGGTCTTATTCAGGCAGAGGAATCGTTTGAAGCTTTCTTATCTTTCGGAATTTTCAAAAAACTGCTTCTCGGTTTTACAAACTACTGTTCCTACACCTTTTATATTTCTTATTTCACCGCTGCCATGTTCACTGCCTTGCTTTGCACCGCAGTTTACGGACTGTATAAAGATAACAAAAAGGCGAAAAGTCTTGTATTTATTCCGCCTGCATATCTTATTTTCGTTACGGCAATTTACAATGGTCTGCATTTTGTTTTTGCCAAAGAATCAATCGATGCCAATATCAAGCACTCGTTCACCGATAACGAAATCAATCTGTGGATTTATTTAACCGCCATTGTCTGCGGCATAATGATTCTCATTTGGGCGGCAATGATAATTCTGCTTCTGAAAAAGAATACTGCCGCAGGAATTGCAACGGGAATTATCTGCTGTGCGGCTGCAGGCTGCGGATTAATGATAGGCTTTTCTTCATCGGTTTTTGCTTCGGGAAAAAGAGTTTTCTTTTATTCCGAAATACTTATGGTTATCGCCTGCATAATTCTGTTCGCATGTATCAAACAAGCAAAAGCTTCCAAGGTGTTTTTCAGAATCCTTGTTGCTGCGGCAGGAGTATTTTACATATTCAACGCCGTAAATCTGATGTTCATAGAATTACCCGTCATGAACTGACCCGTAAAGCAAAACTTTTGGCATATTTCGGTTTATTCGTTGCTACATGCAATTATTTATGATATAATTATTTGAAATAAAAATCTGTCAGGAGGAATACAGATGAAAAAACCTGTTCTTAATTTCGGCGAATTCAAACAATACGATAAAAAGTTTATCACGGCGGATAACGGAGTTGACGTTGAAAACGCAGCTTCCGTTGCATTCGAGGGTGAAACTCTTTATATAACTCAGCCCGACTGCCTCATTGAATATGCTGACGGCAAAATCAGAAAGCTTGCTGTCAGAGCATCAAAGCTCTTCTCAAGGGGCGGCAAGCTCTATGCCGCCATCGGCAACACACTTGCAGAAATCAAAAAAGGCAAGGCAAAAAAGATTGCGGAATTTGACTCCCCCGTTACCGATATTTCGGTTGCGCTTGATAATTCTCTCTGGCTCATCACAGAAAGCAACCTTTATCTCATGGATAACGGCGAATTCAGACAGATTGTTGACTTGCCCGAAGAAACCGTTTGCCTTGCTGCGCGTGATAACAAATCAAAATACGGCGAAACCGTATATATCGGTTCAAAGGTTGAAGGTCTGCTTTCCATGAAAGGCAAGCGTCGCCATTGGGCAGAGCTTGTGCCTTCGGTTACAGGTGTTCTCAGCCAGAAAATCAACTGCACCGCAATTGACGGTCTCGGTCACCTCTGGGTTGGTTCCGACGAAGGGCTGAACATCTATGACGGCAAGAATTATTGGTTCAACGGTAATGATTATTATTCCGTGCCCGACGGCTCATTCAACGATATGTATTTTGCTCCCGACGGCAAAAAGTATTTTGCGACTAACACAGGCATTATCACTCTCATCGAGGGCAAAATCTCATATTTCTCTTACGGCGTATGGCTCATGCATCCGACAGTTAAAAAGATTGCCGTTTCGGACAGCGGAAGCATTGCCGCCGTTACCCCCGAGGGCATAAGCCTCATCACATCCAAATATATGACTCTTGAAGAAAAGGCAAACCACTTTGACGCTCTTGCTGAAAAATATTTTACAAGAAACGAAGGTTATCAGGTTTCAAGACAGCTTCGCAAATACGGCGATATGGATTCGGGCTGGCTTCCCAACTCCGATAATGACGGTCTTTTTACGGGCGTTTACTGCGCAAGCCAGTGCTTCCGCTATAAGGTAACGGGCGATGAAAAAGCAAAGGCAAACGCAAAGAAGGCTGTTGAAGCAATGATAAAGCTTACCGAGGTTACGGGTAAGCCCGGCTTCACCGCAAGAGCAACAAGGTATTCTTACGAAGAAAACTTCGGCACGGGCAACAGAGAAGAATGGCACATCTGCGAGGATAACCCCGATTGCGAATGGCTTGGCGAAACCTCAAGCGACGAGATGACAGGCCATTATTTTGCTTACGGCATTTATTACGACCTCGTCGCCGATAAGAAAGAAAAGAAAAAGATTGCGCAGGTAGTTAAAACCATTACCGACCATATTCTTGAAAACAATTTCCACCTGACAGACGTTGACGGTGTGCCCACAACATGGGCTAACTGGGAGCCCGACCTGCTCAACAACGATGACAGATGGTTCTACGAAAGAGGCACAAACTCGCTCGAGATTCTTTCATTCCTCAAAACAACGTATCACGTTACAGGCGACGAAAAATACAACGAAGTTTATGATATGCTTATCAAAAAGCACCACTATGCAATGAACTGCATTCAGTATAAGTGCGAGGACGGACACGTTGCCCATATCGATGACCAGCTTGATTTTATCAACATCTATCCTCTTATTATTTATTCGGATAATGAAGCACAGAAAGAAATTTTCAAAATGGGTCTTACCCACCATTGGGAATACGAAAGAACGGAACGTTCACCGTTTTTCAACATAGTTTACGGTGCACTCACCAACAATTACTGTGATATCGAAAACGCTGCAAAATCGCTTTCCGAAATGAATCTTGACCTTATCAGATGGCCGATTTACAACAGCTACAGAAAAGACCTTGTATGGGATACGGAGCAGGAAGCAATGGGCATCCCCGCACAGCTCAAATATCCCGTTGAATATTCGGCAAGAGTGCTTGTCCATTATGACGGAAATCCCTTTGTCTGCGATTCGGGTGCAGAAAAATTTGTTGATATCAACACCAAAACAGTTAACCGCACGTCAACCCTTCCCGGCACAGCGGGCGCAAACGGCATGAGGGCACAGATGCCTTATATCTACCTTCTCCCCTACTGGATGGGAAGATATCACGGCTTGCTCGGTGAATAAGAGTAATAATCAGAGGAGAAACGGAATATGCTCAGAAAAAGACAGGTTCATCTTGATTTTCATACAAACGGCACTCTGCCCGTAGGCAAAAAATTCTCAAAGGAACAGTTTCAGGCAGCGTTAAAAGCGGGTCATGTTGATTCCATAACGGTTTTTTCAAAGTGCCACCACGGCTGGTCTTACCACCCCACGCAGGCAAACGAAATGCATCCCGAGCTTGATTTTGACCTGCTCGGCGCACAGCTTGAAGCTTGCAGGGAAATAGGAGTAAAGGCTCCGGTTTACATCTCGGCAGGCTTTGACGAAAAGGATTATGTGAAGCACCCCGAATGGCATTATGTCTGCTCAGCCGACCTCAGCGACTACGAAGAATACAAAAACGAGGTTCATTTCCACCTTCTTTGCTTCAACACGGGCTATCTCGATGTTCTTTGCGCACAGATTGAGGAGGTTATGCAAAAATATAATCCCTGCGGAATTTTCCTTGATATTATTTCCCCTAAGGTATGCTACTGCGAAAAATGCCGTGCAGATATGAAGGCTCTCGGACTTGATATCAATAATGAGGCTGACCGCAAGAAATTTGCGGTTATGACCTTTAACAAATACACTCAGGCCACCAATGCCGCTGTAAGAAAATACAGCAGCACCGCAACAATCTTCCACAACAGCGGTCATGTTCCCAAGGGCGATTACGATTTCATAGACGCCAACACACATCTTGAGCTCGAAAGCCTGCCCACAGGCGGCTGGGGTTATGACCATTTTCCGCTTTCTGCAGCCTATGTGCGTTCTCTCAAAAACACGGAATTCCTCGGAATGACGGGCAAATTCCACCAGAGCTGGGGTGAATTCGGAGGCTTCAAGCATCCCAACGCCCTTATCTACGAAACATCCCTGAGCATCGCAAACGGAGCAGGCTGCTCAATCGGCGACCAGATGCATCCGCTCGGCGAAATGAACCTTGCCACATATAATCTTATCGGCAAAGCCTATTCTCTTGTTGAAGAAAAAGAGCCGTGGCTTGACGGTGCAATCAACGTTTCGGATATTGCGGTTTTAAGTGCAGAAGCCGTTACGGGCGGCAGAGATGCAAAAGCCGATGTCGGCGCAAACAGAATGCTGCTTGAAAAGAATTATCTTTACAATTTCATTGACGAAACAATGGATTTTTCGGGTTACAAGCTGCTTATTCTGCCCGATGTTGAAATTCTCTCCGATAATACAATCGAGAAAATCAAAAGCTTTGCAGCTGACGGCGGCAAGGTTATCGCAAGCGGCAAAGCCTTGGTAAAAAACGGAGATTTCTTCCTTGATGTCGGTGCAGATTACAAGGGCGAAAACGAATTCAGCCCCACCTATCTTGTCCCCGATTTTGAAACGGTAAACGGTGAAACGGAATACATTATGCGCTGCAGCTCATTCAAAATCGAGGCTGTTGACTGTGAGGTTGAGGCTCACATGCAGAACCCCTATTTCAACAGAACCGCAGAGCATTTCTGCTCACATGCCCATGCTCCGAACAACCCCGAAGAAAGCTTCCCTGCCGCCGTTATCAAAGGCAACGTCGCATATATCGGCTGGGATATTTTCACCGCCTATGCAAACCACGGTCACCTTTGCTTCAAAGAGCTTTTTGCTCACATTATCAAAAAAATGATGGGCAACGAAACAACGGTTTTTGCCGCTGTTCCCGATAAAGCTGTTGTTACATATACGAGACAGGAAAAGGAAAGCAGAAGCATTCTCCACCTGCTTTATGCTCACACAACCGTCAGAGGAAAAAACACAGAGGTTATCGAGGATACTGTTCCTCTATACAACGTAAAATGCAGCGTGAAATGCGACTCTGCACCGTCAAAAATCACTCTTGCACCGTCGGGTCAGGAGCTTGATTTCAGCTTCAGCAGCGGCAGAGCGGAATTCACCGCACCCGAGGTTAACATCCATCAGATGGTTGTTATTCAGGATTAAAGCTAAAAAACGCAGGCGATGCAATATCGTCTGCGTTTTGTTTATTTATGAAAGTTTATCAGCTCTTCGGCTGTCGGCACGGAAGCATCCGCTCCCATGCGGCTGACGGCAATGCTGCCTGCTCTGTTGCCCATTTCGCAGGCGGCATAAATATCCGAGGTGCGGATATATTCGAGTGCCATCGCTGCCGTAAAGCAGTCGCCTGCCGCAGTTGTATCAACAACCTTGCTCGGATATGCAGGCAAAATTTTCAGAATACTGCCGTCCCATACGGAGCAGCCTCTGTCGCCGAGCTTTAACACCGCATACTTTGCTTTGCTTCTTTCAAGCAGAATCTTTGAAGCTGCAAGTATGCTGTTTTCATCTGCAGGAAAAATTTCCGTAAGCGCTTTTGTTTCGCTTTCGTTGGGTGTAATAATTGTTGCTCCCTGCATTTTTTCAAGCGCAAAAGGCTTTGCAGGTCCGCAATCAATAACAGTTACAACATTTTCGGCTATTGCCTTGTTGACACAATCAACTACAACATCTTCCTGTGTTTCAAACTGAACAAGCAGCAGGTCAAGACTGCCGTTTATCGAAGATGCCGCCTCGGCAGGGTCAATTTCGGCATTTGCTCCCTCATAAACAACAATGCGGTTTTTACCTTCGCCGTCAACAAGAATTGCGGCAAGACCCGTTTGTGAGCCTGCAGTTGAAACTCCCGAAACGTCAATGCCGTTTCTGATAAGGTTATCAACAAGCTTTCTGCCGTTTGCATCGTCTGCAACCTTACCCGTCATTTTTGTTTTTGCTCCGAGGCGTGCAAGCGCCGTTGCCTGATTCGCTCCCTTGCCTCCGCAAGCATAGCCGTATGAAGTGCCCGTAAGGTTTTCACCGCATTCAGGCACCTTATCCATATTGAGAATCATATCCATATTTATACTGCCGACAACTGCAGCGTTAATTTTACCGTACATTCTCAATCCTCCAGCGCCGCTCTGAAATCGATTGCTGCCTGCTGAATACTCTTATCTTTGAGAAAAAGGCTGCTTGTACCGAGAACAAAAATATCTGCACCGCTTTTGCAAAGCATTCTGCCGTTTTCAAGGCTTATGTTGCCGTCAACCTCAACGGGAATATCCGTGCATCCCCACTCATCAAGAAGCCTGCGTGCATCCTGTGTTTTGCGCTGTGCACCGTCAAAAATCTTCTGCCCTGCAAAGCCGGGGCTTACAGTCATAACAAGAAGCATATCGATATATTCCGTAAGATACTGCACTGAGGTAAGAGGTGTATGAGGATTCAGGGCAAGTCCTGCCTTGCAGCCCTTTTTACGGATTTTGGCAAGCGTGCGGTGGATATGAACATCAGATTCATAATGAACACAAATAATATCATCAGAATCCAACTTCATTCTGTCAATAAAACGTGACGGCTCATTGACCATCATATGAATATCGAGCGGAATATCCGTTACGGCTTTTATTGCGTTGACGAGGTCAAAGCCGAGCGTGATATTGGGCACAAATGCGCCGTCCATTATATCAAGGTGCAGGTAATCGATACCTGCATTTTTCAGTTCATTTACAGAATCCTTAAGATTCATCAGGTCCGCACACATAAGCGATGCGGATAACATTTTTTTCATAGCTTTTTCTCCCGAAAAATTATTTGCAGCTCTGCACCGTTTCATATGCCATTTGCGGATAATCGGTCATAATGCAATCAGCGCCGTTGAGCGTAAGAACTCTGATTTCTTCCTCGCTGTTGATTGTCCAATACTGAACCGCAATATTATTTTTATGGGCATAGTTGAGCATTTCTCTTGTGCCGAGATTGATTAAGTTATCAAATGCGCTTGAGCCGTAAGGAATCTGCAGCGCAACATATGAAGGGCTGACGTCCTGCAAATCCCAGTTCATTCTGAAATAGAAATAGAACTGGATTGCCTCGATTGCATCTGCCGTGCGTGAAATATCGGGATAACGGGATTTCATATAAGACGAAACATCGGGCGCAAAGGTTGACCATATAACCCTGTCCTGAAGATTTCGCTCGGTTATAATTTCATAAAGCCTGTCAACAGCTTTTCTGCCATTTCCGCCGATACTTTTTATTTCAATTACATATTTATACTCTTTATCGCCGCTGTTTGCTTCGATATAATCAATAACCGTATCGCAGGTTACAACCCTGAGATTATAAGGGATATCGTCGCCTCTTAAACCTCTGTAAGGATATTCGCCGTTAACCTTGAAATTCTCGCCCAAATTAAGCACCTGGGATTCTTCAAAGGTGAGTGAAGAAGCAAAAACATTTTCTTTTCCGAAAGCTTCTGCGGCATTTGAGGTGTCATCATAAGTGAGGTTATGGAGCAGAATCAGTTCACCGTCAGCAGTAATCTGAACATCGAATTCAAGGGTATCAACGCCGAGAGAATCGCCCTGCTCAATTATTTTTTCAAAAGCCATGAGCGTATTCTGCGGAGCAATTCCCGCACCTGAACGGTGAGCGGAAATATCGGGGTCAAGATATTCGGCAATATAAGGGTTGGTCGACTCGGGAAAACTCTCAACAGGGGTGTTCGGGTTGCCCTCGTTACCCATAGTAATGAGAATCGGGATAAGCATAAAAACCGAAACAAACGCATGAATAACATTTTTAATTGCAAGGAAAAAAGATGCCATTTATTTTCACCTTCCGTTAAAGCGATTTATAATAATGAAAGTATATCACTTGCAGCTTTTACAGTCAAGAACACAACCGTTTATTTGTTTCCGAAGAAAGGCAGCCCAATAATGTGACGATATTTCACAAATCAGCAAGCACAGTTTTGTGAAATGTCACAATTTTGTAAAACGCTCATTGTTTTGCTTGATTTTTTGCACGTCAGCATGTATAATTGTGACATCAAGGAACATTTTCGGAGGCTTGTGATGTATTTTGTAACAAAAGAGAAAGAAACTGTCGAAAACAAACCTGAATATCAGTTTGGTGTTGCAAACGGCGAAAAAACCATATGCCTTTTCACATCTGACGAAAAAGAAGCCGAAAGACTTGTCACCCTGCTTAACGAAAATGAGGTTGAAGAAAACCATGTGCTTGATATCATAGAGGATATGTTCTACACATAACAGCAAAAGACTCTCCGCCGCAGCGAAGAGTCTCTTTTTTATGCCTTTGGTAATCTTATAACAGTTACGGAATATGCAGGCACGGTATAGTTGAATTGCCTGCCGACTCCGCTGATTTCAAATTCTTCGATTTTGCAATCCTCGGGCTGACCGAGAATGTTATCGTTCGAAAGGCTGTCGCCTGCCACCTGCGAAACAATGGCTTTCGTTCCGATTTGTGCACCCGTAACATTAACCGCAAGCATTTTTGAAGAATCGGTAACATTGACAATCTTAACAATCACATCGCCCGATTCATCGGTGCTTACAACATGATAAGCTTCCGCTTCGGCTTTTGAGCCCGTATCATAATCAACATAAAGCTCACCGTCAATATAGCATTTAACCTGTGTACCGCTGATAACTACTTTAAGCTGATAGGTTTTGCCTTCTTCAGCAGTGAAAGGTTTTACCGTGCCGATAACCTGACCTGATTTTATTCCGTTTTCTATCTGCTGCAGGCAGGAAACCGTGTTATCCCAGCCACCGATATTCCAGAACCAGCAGTTATCACGGTCTTTTACCGCAAAGGGTATGATAAAGCCCTCGTTGCCGTTAATCTTTGTTGCATCAACGGTAAAGGTGTAATCGCTCCATTCATCATAACCTGTATATGCAACCGATCCCGTGTTGCTGTAAGGCATTGCAGTTGCATCGTTAATCAGCCTGCCATCCTCAACGGTGAATTCGCCTGCATTGGCTTTATTCCAGTTCCATGCAAAGTTGTTTATCGAAAAGCCGTCTTTATATAACGTTTTGTCCGTGGAATTATCCGTTACAAGCACATTATCAAACGCAGCGGTTGTGTACCACGCACCGACACCGACCCTGCCGCTCAGCGGTTTCTGCTCAACGGCAGCGCCGCCAAGCCTTGAATCAAGCAGCTTTGTGCCTGTGTTGGTTGAGAATATTTTCTGAACATAATAGCTGATTGAGCCCGTTACCTGATGGTTATTGAACCATATAAGGTCGGGCGACCAATGGGTGGCGGTGAGGTTGCCGAAAAGCGGTGCATAAGCCGCCATGCGCACAATATCGCCGTTGCGCTCAAGACCCGTCATATAAGCGGCCTCTGCAAGCGCAGCCCTGAGAGTGTTTGACCTTGCGGCATATTCTCCGAGGAAAACATCGAGTCCGCCGCCGTAGATTGAATCCGTCATACCGTCAACATCACGGCTGTAATTATCGGCATCATAATAGTCAGCATTTCTGAGGAACCACTCGGGTTCATTGTAATAATGCTGGTCTGTTGCGCCTGCAAAATCAGCCGCTTCACCGCCGCCTATCTGCTCCTTTGCATATTCGTAAGAGGGCAGATAATTTGCGCCGTGAGTGGCATCAAATGCACCCGAAGAATAAATCAGCTCAATACCCTCGTAAAGTTCAGGATTCTCTGCCTTAGCCGCATTGAAGGTTTCAAGGAATGCCTGATAGCGTTCATAATAAACCTCACCCTCATTTTCGTTGCCGATGCAGATATATTTAAGCTCAAACGGTTCTTCGTGACCGAGAGATGCTCTTACTTTTCCCCATTTTGTATCAGCTGAGCCTCTGCAGAATTCAACCAGATCAAGCATATCCTGAAGATACTGTTCAAACTCGGGGGTATACATATCAACAGGTCCGCGGCCTCTCATCTGGCAGTAAAGACCGCAATTGATAACGGGCACACCCACTGCGCCGAGGTCCTCAGCGAGCTGAAAATACTCATAAAAGCCAAGACCGTAGGTCATAAAGCTCGGATAAGGGTCATCGGTTGCGGCAATATTTGTCCAGAGATTTGTGCCCTGCTTTCTTGCTGCAACATCGCCGTAAGCTCCGTTAAACTCAAGGGGCTCGCCGTTGCTGCCTGTGCCGATTGAATCCTTCCAGTTATATGCCGTTTCGGCATCGTAGCCCTCAATGATACAGCCGCCGGGAAAGCGAAGAAACTTCGGTTCAAGAGCCTCAAGCATTTCGCCAAGATCTTTGCGCATACCGTTTTTGCGGTTTTTGAAGGTGTTCTCGGGAAACATTGAAATCATATCAAATGCTGCTGAGCCGTTATCTGTAAGCACAGCAACGGTTACGCCCGAAAAAGCTGTTTCCGAAGAGAAAAGCGAAAGCTCATATTTTCTCCATTCGGATGAAATAGAATCAATTTTGCCCTCACCGAGAATTTTATCTCCGCAGAGAATTTTAACATAAACTTTACCCGAATATCCGTCAAGACCTTTTGCGTAGAAAGAAACATCATATTTCTCCCCTGCCTCAACGGCAATCCCGTCAAGGAAGCCGCGGTTTGCCGCACCTGCAGGAATACCGCTACGGTTATCAACAACAAGATAGTTCGGATTATTTTCATTAAGCTTATCTTCCGCATTTTCAGTTACGGATAAAGCCGCACCGTTGACCGCTGCCCAGCCGTAAAGCTCATCATCCTGCGCAATATCGGTGAATTCAAACGAACGGTTGACAATCTTTTCGGCATAAAGACCGCCGTCGGCAGCGAAATTGATATCTTCAAAGAATATTCCGAAAAGCAAATCGCTGATATCATAAACCTCGCTTGCCGCATTGATATCAAGAGTATAATCAGCCGCTGCCGAATCATAAGCGGTTACCGAATTTGCTTTCGGTTTTTCCGTTTCCGTGCTCGGGCTGCCTGCACCGACAAGCGCCATAATTGCAGAAACAACTGCCGCAATTATTTTTTTGATGGCTGAAAGTATATTATATTTCATCAGTCATTCTCCTGTGTTTTATTTTAAATAAAGCCCCCGAAAACCGAGGGCTGAATAATCATTCCGCTTTGAGAGCAATTTCTTTAAGAATCTTAACGCATCCGTCAATACCTACAAACGAGCTGTTGAGGCAGACATCATAGTTACGGCTTGCGCCCCAGTTCATATCGGTATAGTGCTGATAATAAGCGGCTCTGCGCTTATCCTTATCCTTGATTCTCTTAACGGGAGCCTCGTCAGTTTCGCCGTAAACCTCAACAATTCTCTTTGCTCTTTCTTCAACATCGGCATAAACAAACACCTTCATGATGTCATCTCTGTTGCGAAGTATATAGTCTGCACATCTGCCGATGATAACGCAAGGACCTTTTGAGGCAAGCTCCTTGATAACCTTGCACTGAATAAGCCAGATTTTATCCTCATTGGTTGGACCCGTATAAAGAGTTCTGCTTGAAAGCAGACCCATAAGGAGACTGGGGTGAGTATATTCGCCCTTATCTTTTATATACTCCTCTGCAAAGCCGCTTTCAACAGCAACCTTTTCGATAATTTCGCTGTCATAGCAGGGCACTCCGAGCTCTTCTGCAAGTTGCTTGCCGATTGTTCTGCCGCCACTGCCGAATTCACGGCTGATGGTAATAATCTTTTTCATAGAGTTTCTCCTTTCGTAGAGGTTACATTAAAGGTTAGATTCAACATTTTTGCTGTAATGTCCCGAATCCTGAAAACCGTTTTCCGTGCGGATGCATTCGCCCCATTTGCGTGCGATTTCATCATATGAATCAGTTTCAATCTTCGCTCTTTCAAAACCGTCTTTGCTGCCACGCAGACACCATTCGCTGCTCCACATTCCGTGACCCGTTGCCTTATAAGTCCAGAGGAACCAGCTGTAACCAAGCCTGTCAAGAGTGTTGAAGCAGTTCTCCCATGTTGTTGTGCCGTGAGGAAAGAATTCGCCCATCATCATCGGAACATTGAAGAAAACAAGCCACGGAAGAAACGCCATAAAGTTGAACGAAATGTTTGATGTGTCATACAAATGCACCTGATAAACAACGTTTTTCCAGCCCTTGAGCAACGAATTTGGAAGCGCAATGGCAGACCAGATGCATTCCATGGTAATAATATGCTCTGCATCAACCGCTCTTACCGTATCGTAAAGACGGTCATAGATAAAGGCGTTGTTTTTTCTGCGGTCAAATTCGCTTCCGGGGACCTCACACATAGGCTCATTAAGAAGGTCATACATTGCAACGGCAGGGTTGCCTTTGAAACGGGTTGCAATTTCTCTCCAGAGCTCATCGGTGAGCTCTCTGTATCTCTCGCCCTGCTCGGTATCGTCATAAAGACCGCAGGAGTCAGCCTTACCGCTGTGAGGAGCATCGCCCTGATAGCCAACTGCTCCGTGCATATCAAGAACAACATAGAGCCTGCGCTCCGAGCATTCTTTAACTACCCATTCAAGGCGGCTGAAATCCCAGTTGCCGTTCTCATCAAGGATTTTTCTGCCGTTATCATCATAATAGAAATTGCGGAACCAGAAAGGAACTCTGACGCTGTTAAAGCCCATGGCTTTGATTTCGTCAAGGTCCTTTTCGGTAATCCAGTTATCCATATAGGTGTTCATCAGTTCATATGCTTTTTCTTCGCCGAAACGGGAGGTAAGCTTTGAGAGAATATCATAATGGTCGGTTGCTTCCTCGTAGGGTGAGAGCCAATCCTCCCATATCATCCACGAGCCGAGATTTACACCCTTGAGCAGCACCTGCTCACCCTTTTGGTTAACAATTTTTCTGCCCTTTGTTGTGAGAAAATCCTCTGCCGTAAATCCTCCCTGAGACTCCGCAGCTTCATCAGCGGATGCAACTGAAAATCCGAAAGTTGAAAAAACAGTTGCTGCAACAAGTAAGAGCGAAACAATCTTTTTGAGTTTCATAAATAATCATCCTCCGTTCAGAAATTACCGACAGTATCCCAATCAGCTACTCTGCCTGTTTTTGCCCAGAGAGCTTCAGCTTCTTTTGCCCATGCCTCGTAGCCCTCGGGAGTTTCGGGATATTTTTCATAATGAGCAGTAAGCTTTCCGCTCGTTATGATTGCATCTATAACCGCTTTAAGCTCAGCAGGCTTAATGTTGCCTGTTACAAGGCCGACGATAATAAAAATAAGGGTCTTTATGTAATCTCCGATGCTGAGCTCGAGACCGTTACCCATATTACCTAAAATCTTGCGGCTGAAAATAACATCGTTTTTGAACAGGAATTCATTTGCCTTTGCGCTGTGACGGATTATTGAGCCGAGAAGAGCCATAAGGCTTGCAAACTCCTTGCCCTGAGTGTTGTTATAGCGTTTGTTGATACTCCAGAGGGCTTCTCTTGTGGGATATGCTCCGTCTTTCATCACCTGCGAGGCAACATCAACCGCAATATCTTCAAGCACAAGCGAAGCCGTGCAGCCCTCGCCGCAGTTCGGCTTTGTTATGCAGGCTGCATCTCCCATTGCAATGAAGCCGTCCGAAACAAACGAATAAGGCGCTCTGTGGTAAGGCGTTCTGCCTTTTTCGATTTTCACAACCTTATGAGCAGGAAGCTTCACATGTTTTTCAAAAAGTTTGTAAACCCTTTCAACCTGCTCAAACCCGCCGCAGGCACCGATACCTATAAGCGCATCGCTGCCGCCGCTCGGAGCAAGCCACGATTTGAAGAAAAGCCAGAAATCGGAGCGCAGATATCTGCTCTCCCTTTTTTCCTCAAAATCAATATATCTTAAGACCACATGAAAAATATCATTGGGAGTAAGCTCGAATTTCTCAATGCCGTAATCATCGGGCAAACTGCGCCTTACAACCGCAGGAATACCCGAGCAATCTGCAACAAGGCGGCATGAAACTGCGATTTCGTCGCCGTCTTTTTCATAAACAACACCGTTTATCCTGCCGTTTTCATTATATGTCAGCTTTTTGAACGAAGCTTCATAGATGATTTCTGCGCCCGCTTCAGCTGCCCAGTCATTCATCAGCACGCAGTATTTATGCTTATGCATACCCACAACGACCAGTTCCGAGGGCTTGGGGTGATTGCCATATACCGAGCAGATTGCAGATTCCTTAAACTCGAATTCATAAATACCGTCGCCCTCTTTAACCTCGGGCAAACCAAACTGCTTCATTTCGTCTTTTCCCATATGGAAAATATCATATGCAGGGCTTAGTTTTTCTCTTGAATCCTTATCAAGCATCAAAACAGAAAAGCCCTTTTCTGCCATTCTTCTTGCAAAATAGCTGCCTGCCGTTGAAGCACCTACGATTACAACATCATATTTTTTCATTTTCAACTCTCCATAACCGTTTTTTGACTTTTATGCGGTCTTTCTTATATGGATAATTTTATCATAACCAATATACAAATTCAACCAAATATTTTAATTAATCTTTCAAGTAAAACGCAAAAAACTCCGAAGCACGAAGCTGCGGAGTTTTTGTTCATTATAAAAGGTCTTTATACTGATAGCATCTTACATAGTCAACCTTGAATTCTGCAGGCCAGTTTTCTTCGGGTGTTTTGTTAATTTCGCCCGTGCCGTGTCTGTCGGAGCTCTGAACTCCGTTTTCGCCTGCAAACTCAATTGAAAGCAGCAGATATTCGGGATTCTGCGAAACTCCGCCTGCACTTAACCTGCCTGTTTCGCAGCCGTTGATATAGAAAATATATTCATCCTTATTCCATTCAACGCCATAGGTATTATACTCTGTATAAGGGTCATTCTCGATAAAATATTTGCCGATTGATGCATTCTGAATCTCAGGACCGTAGCCGTCATAGATTATTCCCGTTGTAATGCAGTCATTACCCCACCAGTGGTCTTTATAGTAGAATGACTCAAAAACGTCAACCTCCGTGCCGTCTTTGCCCGAGCCGTCAACATTAACCACCTTATCATTCATCATCCAGAATGCGCTCCACATTCCCGTTGCTGCAGGCAGAATGCATCTGACCTCAAAATAGCCGTAGGTCTGCTCATATTTGCCCTGCGTTGTGAGGTCGGCACTGTACCAGCCTGCTTTATATTCATCGAAATCCATAACATCGTGCCATTTATCATAGTAGCGGTTTTCAAGCGGCTCATCAAGATACTGTGCGCTGATAATGAGGTTATCATCCTCAACCCTTATCATATCCTCATGCCAGTAACCGCCCTTGCGCATGGTTACCCACCACGAAGAACCCCATTTTGATTTATCAATCTCCGTGCCCTTGAATTCATCGCTCCACACAAGCTCAAACTTGCTCATATCAACGGTTTTGGACTTATCGGGCATTTTGCCGATATCGAGCAAATCAAGAAACTGCGGATTTACAGCCATAATGATTGATATAAAAAAAGAAAGAATCGTTTTGATTATTTTTATCATTTCTTTTCACCTCTTAATTCAAAATATCATAACAGAAAAATATTGTCAATATAGTATTGATTTAACACGTTCAGATGTAGTATAATTTAAAAAAATCCATAGAAGAGATGATTTGATGAAAATAATTGACCTGCTTAACAATAATACTCTCATGCTCTCATTTGAGGTTTTTCCGCCAAAAACGGAAACGGCTTTTGAGAGCGTTAAAACCGCAACCGAAGAAATCGCAAAGCTCTGCCCCTCATTCATGAGCGTAACCTACGGTGCCGGCGGCGGCACAAGCAGATACACACTTGATATCGCAAAAAACATCAAGGAGCGCTACGGAGTGCCGAGCGTTGCTCACCTTACCTGCGTTTCCTCAACAAAAGAAACCGTAAAGCAAAAAATCGGCGAAATCAAGGCAGCAGGCATAAAAAACATAATGGCTTTAAGGGGCGATATTCCCGCAGGGCTTGAAAATTCTGACAGAAGCGGCTGGGATTACAAGCACGCAATCGACCTTATCCGTGAGCTCAAGGAAACCGACCCCGATTTTTGCATTGGCGGTGCTTGCTATCCTGAAATTCATCCCGAAAGCGCAAATCAGAAGGAGGATATTCTTCATCTTAAGGAAAAGGTTGATGCAGGCTGCGAATTCCTTACAACGCAGATGTTTTTCGATAACAACCTGCTCTATAATTTTCTCTATAAAATCCGTGAGGCAGGCATAACCGTGCCTGTTATCCCCGGCATTATGCCCATCACAAACGCAAACCAAGTTGAAAGAGCAATCAAGCTTTCGGGTTCATTTATGCCGCAGCGCTTTAAGAGCCTTGTTGACAAATTCGGATCTGACCCCGATGCCATGAAGCAGGCCGGTATTGCCTATGCAACGGACCAGATAATTGACCTTTATGCAAACGGCATAACAAACGTTCATGTTTATTCGATGAACAAGCCCGACGTTGCAATGAAAATTCAGGCAAATCTTTCCGATATTCTCGGTAAATAATTTAACAGCGGCTTGCAATTATACCCGCAAGCCGCTGTTTTTTTTATAAAAGCTTCATACCGAATGCAACATCATCTCCGCACTCTTCAAGGAGCGTAAAGCCGTATTTTTTATAAAAGCTTTTGCCTGTTTCGTTTGCTCTGCCAACCGTGAGCATAACTCCGCAGATTCCCTTGCTTTTCAGATGCTCAAAAAGAGCATTGATAAGCTTTCCGCCGAAGCCCTTGCGCTGATATTCAGGCAGAAGGTCAATATGCAGATGAGCGGGATACTCCGCTTTATATTTATCCTGAAGAACGGTTGAGTTTTTTGCCCATTTATATTTTCTCTCGCCCAGATGCTTGTTTAAAGGCAGATATTCTTCATCAAAAACTTTCTTATATCTGTCATAGTTTTCGGCACAGATAACATAACCCACCGCATTACCGTTATCATCATCGAGCACAAAACAGTTTTCGGATTCTTTTTCAATATAATAATCGCAGTAAGTATGAAGAACAAACTCCTCCATATCGGCGGACATGCCTCCGCCCTCGCTGTTAAGACATGCAAACTGAACTCCTTTAAAATCCTTTTCTTCAAACTTTCTTACAAACGGCATTTTTATCTCCTCTTTCTGATTGCTTGGATTTATATTACACTAAAACAAAAAATAATTCAAGTGTTACATAATTATTATTGAAATTGTATAATTAATGTGTATAATTATAAATGGGTAAATTTACATTTTATGGGTTGGAGTGATATAAATGAACATTGATAAAATAACAAGAAAATCAATTGAAGCGCTCTCAAAGGGCATTATTTCCGCTATGCCGAAAAGCTATTTTACAACCCCTGAAAAAGCTGACAGATTCATGCTCGGCGGCGACAAAAAGTTTTCCGATAAAGTCGGTAAACATTTCACCTGCGGCTTCGGCAAAAGCATTCTCACTCCCGATGATATTTCAAGCGGCAGATACTTTATAGCCGGCTACGATTCAAACAATCCTGCCACGGGTGTGCTTGACGATATGTTTGCCCGTGCGGTATATATTGACGATAACACAGGCAGAGGCGGCGTTGTTTTATGCGCCGTTGATGCGGTAGGCATCAGCCGCAAGGATATCAATGACATAAGAAGGCTTGTTATTGAGAGCAAAAAAATCCCTGACCTCAAATCAATCTCCGTTACCGCAACTCACTCTCACTCCGCCGTTGATACTCAGGGCTTGTGGGGCGAAAAACTCTATAAAAGCGGCAGAGATGAGGCTTTTATGGAAAAGCTTAAGCTAAAAACCGCAAAAGCAATTACCGATGCATATGAAAACAGAAAAGACGGCAGAATGCTCTATGCCGTAACCGAAACGCAGGACATGCAGTTTGACTGCCGCACTCCCGATGCTTACGATAAAAACCTTACAAGAATCCGTTTTGAAGCGTTTGATTCTTCCGAAGAAATACATATAATCAATTTTGCTTCCCATGCAGAGCTTCTCGGCAGCAAAACCAAAAATATCAGCGCCGATTTCCCTGCATACATGATTAAGGAAATAGAAGAAAAAAACAAAAACTGTAACGCCGTTTTCTTTAACGGAGCAATCGGCGGCATGATATCCGCAAAAGAAATCAAGAAGGTTTACAGAAACGAGATTGACTGCGAGGCATACGCCAAAGAATTCGGCAAAGCTCTCGGCGAAATCGCAAACTCACTCCAAAGCGAAAAAGAGCTTGAGCCGCTCATCAATGTTAAATCCGTGCCGATTAAAATTGCAGCCTCCAACTTTGTTCTTATTCTTGCAAGGCTGCTTAAAGTTCTCAACAACGACATTCTCCGTTTCGGTAAACGCAGCGAGGCTTTTATAAGCTCCGAGGTCGGTTATCTTGAGCTCGGCAAGGGCAGAATCGGCGCATTCCTCGTTCCCGGCGAGCTTTTCCCCGAGCTCTGGAACGGCGAATTCCTCACCGCCGACGAATCAGCAACAGCAAAGAATGCCGATTACAAGGTGCTCAGCGAAATGTGCAGCTGCGAGCATCAGTTTGTTATGGGTCTTTGCAACGATGAGCTCGGATATATAATTCCCGATAACGATTTTATTCTTCACGAAAAAACACCTTACATCAACAACGCAAATGACAGATTTGACAGAAGTCATTACGAAGAAACAAACTCAACAGGACCTGACACGGCAAGAACGATTCTTACCGAAATCGATAAGCTTATTGCTTCTGTCAGATAATAAGGAGAAATAAAAATGAAGAAGCTGATAAAGAAATCAACTGCCGTTATCCTTACTCTCGCAATGCTTTTCAGTATTTCATGCAGCGGTTTTGCGGCAGACAATTCAAAAATAATTTTCGCTTCCAATGCGGTTAATTCCGTTATCAGCGGTGCATTTGCACTTCTCGGAGCAATGTTTCCAAAAAACTTCCCCACGGTTGAAGAATACTATGCCGCAGAAAGTGAGAATTTCTTTGAGGGAACGGAAACATTCCTTGACACTCCCTCGGCAAATGCAAAATGGAGCCTCGGATTCGGAGAAGAGAGCATTGTTCCCGATAACCTTGCTGACGGTTCAAAGGAATATTACACGGGCGGATATTTCACCCAGAAAATAAGCTCGGTTTATGATGACCAGGGAGTTAACGCAATTGCAATGAGCGACGGTTCAGGCAGAGGCACTGCAATTTTCGCTTCAGTCGACGGTATCGGCGTTAACAATGCCGATATCAGAAGCATCCGTGCGGAAGCAATCCGCAAGCTTGAAGAAAAGGGTATTAACCCTGATATCTGCGCTATCAACATCAACAGCACTCATTGCCACACGGTTATTGACACTCAGGGCTTCAGCCTTGCTCTTATCCCCAAGATTTTTGTTAATATGCTTTCAATCCTCCCCTTTGTTTCTCCCGTAAGAAGCATCGACGAAGAATTCCTTGCTGTTATGATTGACGGCGCATCCGATGCAATTGTTGAGGCTTATCTCAACATGGAAACGGGCAGCCTTTACTATTTCGAAACCGCGGGCATAGGCAGAAATGACGAAACAGGCGTTTATGCAGATGACGAATACTCATACCTGCGCAACAAGAGATATGACACGGAGGGCTTCTGGCACAGCTTTGCCTGCTTCAAATTCGTTCCCGATAACGAAAATTCAAAAGCAACCGTTTTTTCAAATCTCGGCGCACACCCCACAACCATTGACAGAGCAACAGACAAGCTTTCTGCCGATTTTCCGAGCTACATCGAAGAAAAAATCAACGCAAACGGCATGAACTTCATGTTCATTCAGGGAGCACAGTCACCCATTTCCGTCAGAAAAGACGGCGTTCAGACAGAAGAAATCGTCAATGAGGTAAACTCTCAGATTAGCGCTGACCCATCAGCAGCTGATTATTATGCAGCAAAAACACTCGGTTATGAATTCGCAAGGCTGATTCTTGAAGCTCAGGCAAAAGCAGCTCCCGTTGCTCCCATGCTTAACGTAAGAATGGCTGAATGCACAGTTCCGCTTGAAAGAGGTCTGCTCCAGCTTGGCGCCGTTTCGGGTCTGCTCGGCACAACAACCGTTAAGGATAAATCAAGCAGCAGCGGTTATTCAATCATAACAGAGGTCGGTTACATTGAAATCGGCAGCGATATAGCAATGCTCACCGTTCCGGGAGAGCTTATTCCCCAGCTTGTTTACGGCAACGTTGTTACAGCTGACGAGGCTTATCTCGGAACAGATTGGGAGCTTGACTGCACAGCAGACCTGCTTGAAGGCAAAACTGTTCTTGTTATGGGTCTTTGCAACGATGCAATAGGATATATAATTCCCGATAACGATTATGCGCCTTTTATAGCAGACTCTCTCTGGAATCTTGAAATCGGTGACTGGAAGCTCGGCGCAGAGCTTTTCGGAGAGCCTCACAGACATTATGAAGAAACCCTCTCAACAGGCGGGAAAACGGCATCCTCGGTTATGGGTGCGCTCAACGCAATTGTTGAAGAAGTAAGATAAAGAACGGAGAATTGCCGTGAAATATTATCTCGGAATTGACGGCGGCGGCACAAGAACCACCGCTGCCGTATCTGATGAAAACGGAAAAGTTATTCTTAAAGCCGTTGGCAAAACGATAAATTTTTATGCCGTCGGCATGGAAAACTCACGAAAAAATCTTTCTGATATTATTGAAGAAATCAAATCATCTCTCGGCAACATTACCTTTGCCGCAGCTTTCATCGGCTGCTCAGCTCTTGATAACGAAGCGGATGAAGCAACGGTCAACGCACTCTGCGGCGGAATAATCGATGCAGAAAAAACTGCCATGAACAGCGATGTTTATGTTGCGCTCAAATCATCGGGCGGCAACTGCGTTGCGGTATGCGGCACGGGCTCAATGGCTGTCGGCGAAAAAGCTGACGGAAGCATTGCCGTCAAGGGCGGCTGGGGTCACATCATCGGCGATGAGGGCTCGGCATATTCCATTGCCGTAAATGCGCTCAGGATTTGCTGCATAATGTGCGATAAAGGCGAGCGCACTCCCCTGCTTGAAAGCGCAGAAAGCTATTTCAGAGTTGATGATTTCCGAAAAGCGATTGATATTATCTACTCGGATGACACCGCTAAAGATACGGTTGCAGGCTTTGCCGCAAACGTTGGCAAGCTTGCAGAATCGGGCTGCAAGGATTCGGAAAGAATAATCCTCGCCGAAGCAAGAGCATATGCGGATACGGTTGCTTCGCTTATCGAAGAGCTTGAAGAATGCGCCCTGCTCTCGCTTTACGGCGGAGTATTTCAACACAACCCGATGTTCAGAGCGGAATTTGAAAACCAGATCATAATTAAATTCCCTGATATAAAAATAAAAATTCTTGATATGCCGCCCGAGGAGGGTGCGCTCAAAGCAGCGAGGGAAATGAAATGAAAAAACATCTTGAATATATAAACAACATCAAAAACGTTATTGAGCAGATTGAAACAACCTGCTCCGCAAACATCGAGCAAGCCGCAAACGCTTTCAGCTCTGCACTCATCGACGGCAGAAGAATTTTCCTTTTCGGCACAGGACACTCGCACATGCTCTGCGAAGAGCTTTTTTACAGAGCAGGCGGTCTGCTGAACATTCAACCCGTTCTTATCGAAAGGCTCATGCTCCATATCGATGCTGCAGGCAGCACCGCCGCTGAAAGAGAGGAAGGTCTTGCCGAAGCGATTTTTGAAGATTACAAAATGAAGCAGGGCGACGTTATAGTTATAATCTCAAACTCGGGCAGAAACGGCGTTGTTATTGATATGGCTCTGCTCTGCAAGCAGAAGGGTCTGACCGTTATTGCGCTGACCAATTTGCGCCATACCAACGCAGGTGAATCACGCCATCAGAGCGGCAAAAGACTTTGCGAAATTGCAGATACCGTTCTTGATAACTGCGGCTGCGTAGGCGATGCCTGCATTGATGTTGCGGGCGTTGAAGGCAAAATATGCGCTACATCAACAGTTGCAGGCGCAATGATTCTCAACGCTGCGGTTGCCCGCGCCGTTGAGCTCTGCGCTGACAAAGGATTTTATCCCGAGCATTTCTGCAGCGCCAATGTTGACGGCGGCGATGATATAAATGACAAGCTTATAAAAAAATATAAAAAGGAGATTAAACACCTTTGATTTATCCTATTCCACAGAAAAATAATCTTGACGGAAAAATTATTCCGGTTTCAGCCGTAAATTTCACAGGTGATTTTGTAAGTCTTGCAGAAAATGTTTTTGCAAAATATAATTTGCCTGTCGCAAAAGATGGCTTTTTAGTTGAAATTAAAATATCCGACAGTAAAAAAACTACATATATTGATGCTTTGTCAAGACTCAGCAATGAAAAATATTTTATTGAAGTAACTGATAAAAAAATTCTTATTGAAACAT
>JAZNPG010000017.1:0-22921 GCA_045589555.1 Acutalibacteraceae bacterium | reverse complement strand
GACTATAAAATCAGCAAATCAAGCGATTCTTCGCCTGCGGCAAGCAATATTGACTATAACGAAACCGTTGAGTTCAAGGCATACGGCGCAGACGACAGCACCTACACAACCGAAGCTCCCGTAAACGCAGGTGAATACACGGTCAGAATCACAGTTACCGAAACAGACAAGATTAATTCTGCCGTGGCAACCGCAGATTTCACAATCGAAAAGAAAGCTGTAACCGTTACAGCAACTGCACCCGATAAGGTTTATGACGGAACAACGGATATTCTTGAATATTCAAAAGTTATCGTTGAGTTTGACGGCGCTGTTGAGGGCGAAATGCTCGGATTTACGGTCGGAAAAGCATGGTATGATACTGCAGATGCAGGCACAGATAAAACTGTTCACATCATTTATGCTCCCGTAGCAAGCAATATCATTGATAACTACGAATTCCCCATGAATCCCGAATATTCAACCGATAACTGCTATGTTGCGGCAAAGGCGGATATCACAAAGAAAGCAGTAACCGTTTCTGCAACCGTTCCCGACAGAATCTACGGTGAACATTACGAAGTTGATACATCAAAGGTTGTTGTTACTTTTGACGGAATTGTTGAAGGCGATGACGTAGGCTATGTTGTAACCGATGCCTATTATCACACGCATACCGTTACCGATAATGCTCCCGTTCAGGTCGATTACAATGTAAACGGAGCGGATGCAGACAATTATCAGTTCCCCGAATTCGGCGAAAATCCGGCTCCCAACTACGGTGTTCAGGCAACGGGCAGAGTTCTTCCGAGAGATATTGCAAACGCAGAAATTACTCTCGGCGATGCTCTTGTTTACAATGGCGCAGAGCAGACACAGACAGTTGCAGCCGTAACCGTTGACGGTTTTGAAGTAACATATACCGTAAGCGGCAACAAAGCAACAGATGTCGGCGTTTACGAGCTTACAATTACAGGTAACGGCAACTTTACAGGCGAAGTAACCGCTCTTTATGAAATTGCTCCCGATACAACTCCCGTTGATGACCTCACCGTTGATAATGTCAAGTCAAGCGATAAAGACGCAATCGAAGCTGTTGCAGAGCAGATTAAAAATGCGGTAACAGACCTTGCAGACGATGAAAAGAAAGCTGAATACAAGGCAATTACCGATAAGTGCGATGAACTTCTTGCAAAAATCAATGATACTGCAAAGGAAATTGATAGAATTGAAAATGCAGTAAACGGTTATGACGAAGAAACCGTTAAGTCAAGCGACAAGGAAGACCTTGAGCAGCTTAAGGCTGATATCAAGGCTCTCACAGACGGTCAGAATATTACTGACGGTGAAAGAGAAAAGCTTGCTGAACTTGATGCAAAGCTTGATGAACTCATTAAGAGGATTGATGATACCGCAGAGGAAATCGAAAGAATTGAAAATGCGGTAAACGGCTATGACGAAGAATCGGTCAAATCAACCGATACAGAAGCAATCGAGCAGCTTAAAGAAGATATTCAGGCACTCATCGACGGCGGTAATGTGACAGAAGAAGAAATTGCGGGTCTTGAAGATACCAAGGCTGATGCAGATGCTCTCACCGATAAGATTGCCGAAACAGAACAGCAGCTTGAAGAAATCAAGGACGTCGAAAACGGCTACAATCCCGAAACAGTAACAAGCGATGATAAGGCAGCTATCGAAGATAAGATTGCCGAAATTGAAGCAGTAAATCCTGATAATCTCACCGACGAGCAGAAGGCTGAATATGAAGAAATCAAGGCAGGCTTCGAAGCTCTCCTTGAAGAAATCGCAGCAGCAGAAAAGGATGTTGCAGACATCGGCGCTCAGCTTGAAATGTTTGACGAAGAAAGAGTAACAAAGTTCTGGGAAGATGATATTGAAGCTCTCAAAGCAAAGATTGACGAACTCCTTGCAGATGAGAATATGGGCGAAGCGGAAAAAGCAAAGCTTAATGAGTACAAGGCTCAGGCTGAAAAGCTTATCGAAATCATCAACACTCCCAAAGAATATTTCTCACTCCGCTTCTTCTACCTCATCTGGGACTGCCTCATTTGGAAATACAACGGCATTCTTTGGCTTTTTTCAAAAATTTTCGGTTGATGTAATCAACAAAATAACAACAAAAGCCGACGGATTAAACCCCGTCGGCTTTTTGCTATGATATCAAATGAAACCGTTGATGTGCAAGGAATTCACTCCAACCGTTTCTCTAAATCCAACATAGCGGAAATGTAATTTTCGGACCGTGTCAATGTCATTATTATGAGCCGCCTTCACGGATACGCATGATGTGGCGGATTCCCTTGGGGATAATGACTCTTCCGAGAACAACGATTCTTCTGATACCTGTGGCTTTCATTTTATTGAAACGGCTCCATGATTGTTGATTTTTATTCAGACTTTATAGAATCCTTGTATTCTTTGATTGCATTCCTGAGAGCACTTCGTTCTTCATATGTTCCAAGGATGCGGCAGGAGATTTTTTCTTCGCCGTTATCAGTAACAACGCTTAAAACGGAAAGGCAGTAATGGTTTTCAAGCCTGTCGCCGAAATCTCCTTGTTTGAGCTTGCAGCTTACAAGATACATTTTTTCTGTATCAGCATCTGAGTCGGAAATTTCATATTTTTTTTCACAGTCCACGGCTTTTACAGAATATCCGAGCTGACGGTTAATTTCTGCTTCCAGACCGCTTCTTGCGTTATCGGGAATACCGTCATTCAACAAAATGACAACAAGAGCAACAACGGCAACAACCGCAGCGGCAATTATTGCAATAATTTTAGCGGAGAAGCCGCTTTTTTTATCGGTATTTTTCTTTGACATATATACAGTTCTCCTTGTTTGCTTTTTCTTGCATTATAACTCAATCGGCAGAAAAAATCAACAGCAAAAGAAAAAGAGCCTGCAAGCAGGCTCTTTTGGTCTTTATTCGGTTTTGCAGATTAGTCGAGAATACCGCCAACGCCGGGCATATCGGTATCCATTTCATAGATAACCCATTTGCCGTTTTCCTTGATCATTGTCATTTCGCAGTCTTCGGTCTTTTCTCTCTTGTCACCCTTAAGAACGAGCTCGAATTCAAACTTGTAGCCTGCCTTGATTTCGGGAGTTTCAAAATCGCTGTCTGCATTAAATGCCTTGAGACCGTCAGCGATATCATCATATGCATCGCGGATATCGTCAAGGTCATCTTCATCAAGCTTTTCTTTTTCAACCTTCTTAACCTTGAATTTGAAGCCTTCGCCGTATTTGTCATTAAGATCATCGATTGAAAGCTCAAGAGTAGCGTCAAGCATATCCATGAGGTTTTCACTTTCGCTGAGATAAGCGCTTGCAGATACGGGAAGATATTCAACAATTTTTGCCGATTCACCCTTCTGGAAAGCCTTGAAATAATCCTTAACTGCTTTCTGAGCGCCTGTGTTGGGAACGATAATTGCAAAAATGATAACAAGAAGAGCAACAACGCCTGCAACTGCAGGAAGAGCGATTTTAGCAATCTTTGTTGCCTGATCCTTCATTTCGGGTTTGATGTTAATGTTTTTGAGATTGTCGAGATTGATGTTGTTGATGTTGGGGATTTTTGAGAGAATGTTGCCTGTGTTGGTTTCGGGTTCAGCAAAGGGAGCGCCGCAATTGCCGCAGATTTTTACGCTGTCATCGCACTGAGCTCCGCAGTTTCCACAAAATTTTGACATGGTTTATACCGCCTTTCAATAATTTATTATTAAGTAAAAATTTTGCGCATGAGATAAAATATGTTGCTCTTATAAAGAGATTTTTGCTCCGCACTCTGTGCAGAAATCAGAATCGGGCAGCAGAGAGGATCCGCAATTTGTGCAGAAGCCCGCGGGCTGATTCTGAACGGGAGGCACGGGAGCTGCTGCCTGAACAGGTTCCGTTGCGTGAATCATGGGATTACCGCAGTTGGTGCAGAAACGAAGACTTTTCGGAACAAAGCTGCCGCATGAAACGCATTTTTCAAGCTCTTCACCGTTTTCGGCTTTGGGCATCGCATTGCCGCATTCGGGGCAGAAAGAAGAATTCAGCGCCACATTGGAGCCGCATTTTTCGCAGCGCTTTACACCTTTAATCTGCTGAAGCTGCAGACGGTAGCCTGCAAGCTTTGATTCGCATTCTGCAACCTGAGCCATCATTCCGCTGAAATCCTGCTCGTAATCGTTCATATGAAGCGAAGCATAGAGCTTGCCTATCTGCTGATATACGGCGTTGATTTTTTTCTCTTCTTCTGAAATTGCAGAATTTATTTTCGCAGAATCGGCGATATCTCTCGTTTTTTTGCTTGCGTTGGATACCATTTTGTTGAGGTCATCAAAGAAAGCCATAAAATATCCCTCCTTATTTCCGGGCATTTTGAAAAAGCACCGTAAAATAAACCGAAATCTGTCGATGATATATTAATATTATATACAAATCAGTATATTTATGTCAATAATCTATGCGAAACAAAATTCTTTTAATATCGGATCCGGCTTATAATGATACTTTATTTTAAAGTATAACACCGTAAAGATTTTTGCCGTAGTCTGAATTATACATGCTCTTTTACAAGCTGCTTGAAATGGTTGCCCTTGTGCTCAAAATCCTTGTAGACATTGTAGCTTGATGCGGCAGGGGACATAAGGCAGCTTTTGCCTTTTTCGGTGTATCTGAAGGCTGCGTCAACCGCCTCCTCGAGGTCCTGTGCAAGAATAATGTTTTTGGGGCAGCCGCTTTCGATGAGTGCATTGCAAATCTCGATGCCCGTATCGGGTGTGCCGATAAGGTTGCGCACCCTGCATTTCTGGAGATATCTCTTGAATCCCGAATAATCAATGCCTCTGTCCATTCCGCCGAAGATCAGCGTATCAACATCGCCGATTGCTTCGATTGCACATTCAACCGCATGGGGGATTGTTGCAATTGAATCGTTGTAGAATTTTATGCCGCCGTATTCGCCTACGGGCTCCATTCTGTTTTCGATACCTCTGAAGCTTTCAACGCCCTTGAGAATATCTTCGTCGCTGATACCGAGGCAGCGGGCAACCGTAGCTGCAACACATACATTCTGCCTGTTGTGGCTGCCTTTAAGACGTTCGTTTGCGGCAGCAGCGGCGACAATGCTTTCATCGCCCTTGCTTCCGTTAGCGCCAACCTTGATAACAGAGGGCTTGGCGATTGAGAAATCGTAATAGCGGTCAAAATCCTGCTCTGCATTGCAGACAAAATAGTCGCTGCCCGTCTGATGGCGGATGATGTTGAGCTTTGCGGCAACGTAACCGCCGAAGCCGTTATAGTGATCGAGATGCTCGGGGTAGATATTTGTCATGACCGCAACATGAGGGGAGGCGGTTGTGAATTCAAGCTGGTGAGAGGACATTTCGATAACCGCAACGTCAACCTCTTCGTTTTCGAGGCTGTCAAGCACGGGAACGCCGATGTTGCCTATGAGGCAGACCCTTTTGCCTGACTGCTTAACCATTTCATAAATCAGGGTTGATGTTGTTGTTTTGCCTTTTGTACCTGTTATGCCTACGCATACGCAATCCGAAAAACGCAGGAAAAGGTCGGTCTGGCAGGTAACTTCAACGCCCTCGGGTACACAGACATCTTTGAATGACATACCGGGAGTTTTTATTACCGTGTCATATTCTTTTATTGCATCAAGATAGTTTGCGCCGCAGTGAAGAGTCACCTTATCGTCACGCAGCTCAATCTCACGCATATCCGCAATTCCGATGTGTTTATCGGGCAGATGGTGACGGATTATATCATAGGTTGACCTGCCCTCTCTGCCGAAGCCGAGAACAAGCACCTTGCGGCTTTTAAAATATTCAATCAGTTGCTGAAACATAAATATGCATCTCCTTTGATAACCGCAGGCTTTTACTGCAGTTATTTAAATTATTATATCATTGACAGAAGTTATATTCAAGGAAAACATTAATTTTTATCGGCAGAATGAAAAAAGCATCCGTAAGCGCCTGCTCACGGATGCATCTTTTATATTATTCTGCGGGGATGATTGTGTAGTCTGCAAGCTTTTCCGCCCCGGCAATGATTTCGTCATAAGTCATTCCGTTGACGGTATCCGAATCGCTGTAAATAATCTCGCGGTTAACGTCAATTGATGTTACAAGCGTATATGATTCGTAATCGCCTTTTTCAACTGCTGCTTTGAATGAAGCATCGTCAGCAAAAAATTTGTGAATCATCATGTTGGTTGCAACGTTGTTTCCGTCAGTGTTGATTTCAACGAAGTCGGATGAGTTGTTGCTCTTGAGTATAATTGTTTTGCCTGCAACTGTGATGTGCTTTGTTGTTTCGGCATTTTCTGCTTTTGTTGTTTCAGCTGTCTGAGCTGTTGAGCCTGCGGTTGATTCTGCAGGTGTTTCACCCTTGCTGCAGGCAGCAAAGGCAAAAATTACGGCAAAAGCAAGAAATGCTGCTAAAAGTTTTTTCATTTTATTCTCTCCCGATTATTCGATTACGGTGTAACCGAAATCCTTTATGTTTTTAAGAACGGTGTTGAAAGCTGTTCCTTTATATGTTGCATAATTTGTGTTTTCCGTAACAATAAGACGGAGAGCCCTGTCAGAGCTTACAAATGTGAAATTGGCACCTTCCACATTTTTCAAGGCAAGGTCAAAGCTTTCGGCGTCAGAATAATAGTTGTATCTTTTCCAGCTTTCCGCTTTACCGTTTGCATCAAAAAAAACAACATCATACTGAGTGTTTTGGGAGCTGCTTTTGAAAACGATTTTTTCGCCGGTTACTGTTTTACCGAGGCTTTCAAGAGTTTCAGCCTTATTTTCAACTATTATTTCTTCCTGCTTTATTGATGCTGCAATTTTGCTTTCGTTGGCAGCCTTTGCTTCAGAGCGCGCAGCTTCAATCGAAGCAGAAACCTCCTCGGGAGTGAGCTCCTTTTTGCAGGATGCAAAAGCAAAAACAGTTGCAAAAACGCAGAGGATTGCAAAAAACTTTTTCATAAAAAAGTCCTCCTTGATTAATTTTATACACTATTATTAGTGACACATTTTTAAAAAAAAGTCAATGGTTTTGATGAATTTTCCGTACTGTTTAAAGATTTTCAATCAGTCCGCAACAAAAAGGCAACATTTAATCGGATTTTCACATGAGCAAAAAATAACCATAAAAACTTAAAAACACCGCCTGAATTTGTTGACAATAGACAATATATCTGTTAAAATGAATTGATTATATTTATTAGCAGGCGAAATGGGCTTGCTATGAGATAAAAGGAGGAAAATAAAATGACTGATTCAAGAACCCTTGCGTATATCAATCTTTACGCAGTTCTCGGTTCCCTCGAAAACCTCTGTGAGCTCGCTCCCGAGGCAAGCAGTCTGCTGACCAACAAAAAGCCCATCTCAATCGGCTTTGAGGTTAAGGGTGGCCCCAGCGCAACCATTACCTTCAAAAACGGCAGATGCAGAATGGAGCAGGGCTGCTCAAAATGCGATGTCAAGCTTCCCTTCAGCTCATGTGAAAAATTCAACGGTCTTATTGACGGCACAACAACTCCCATCCCCTCAAAGGGATTTCTTCACATCGGCTTTCTTCTCAACAGCTTTACAAAGCTGACTGACCTTCTCTCAAAATATATGAGACCCGATCCCGAAGATCTCAAGGACCCCGATTTCTTCAGAATCAGCACTTTGCTGCTGCTTAATACAATTACCGTTGCCATCGCTCAGATCGGCAACAACGACGAAATCGGTAAGTTCTCCGCAAAGAACATGGTTGACGGTGAAATCGCTTTCAGCATCAAGGGAGCCGCTTCAACAACAATCAGAGTTAAGAATAACAGACTCCTTGCTCTCAAAAAGCCCTGCGACAATCCCAGAGCTGTTATGGAGTTCAGCTCCATTGAGCTTGCAAGAGACCTTTTCGACGGCAAGGTTAACGCAATTGCCTGCGTTGGTACGGGCGATATCGTTATGAAGGGCATGATTTCAATGCTCGATAACCTCAACAGAATTCTTGACCGTGTTGCTTTATATTTGGCATAAGGAGGTAAAGAGAATATGAGCATGAAAATTAATACACACGCTAAAAGCGCAGAGCTCTTTCAGAGAGCAACAAAAGTAATCCCCTCGGGTCTTTACGGCCATCAGGGTCCCGCAGAGGGCTGCTGCATCCCCGTTTCTGCATATCCTCTTTTCAGCCAGAAGGCAGAGGGTTCATATTTCTGGGATGTTGACGGCAACAGATATATCGACTACATGTGCGCTTACGGCCCCAACGTTCTCGGTTATAATGACCCCGATGTTGACAAGGCTGTTATGGAGCAGATGAAGATTGAAAACTGCGTTACTGCTCCCTCAACAAAAATTATTGAATTTGCAGAGCTTATGGTTGATACCGTTGCTTCTGCTGACTGGGCTTTCTTTGCAAAGAACGGCGGCGACACAACAACAGCGGCTATCATGACTGCAAGAGCAGCAACTCATAAAAAGAAGATTATCTTTGTTAAGGGTTATTACCACGGCGTTGCTCCCTGGTGCCAGAAGATTGACTATCCCGGCATCATTCCCGAGGATGTTGCAAACAACCTCTATGTTGAATGGAACAACTTTGAGGACCTTGAAAGAATCGTTGCCGAAAACGAAGGCGAAATCGCTGCTTTCATTTCAACTCCCTATATGCACGGCAACTTTGTTGATAATATTCTTCCTGCTGAAGGCTATTGGCAGAAGGTCCGCAAGCTCTGCACCGAAAAGGGCATTGTTCTTATCGTTGACGATGTTCGCTGCGGCTTCAGACTTGACCTTGCAGGTTCCGACCATCATTACGGCTTCGAAGCTGACCTTATCTGCTTCTGCAAAGCTCTTGCAAACGGCTGGAACGTTTCCGCACTCTGCGGCAAGGATTGGCTCAAGAGCGCAATCAGCGGACTTTCATACACAGGCAGCTATTGGATGAGCGCAGTTCCCTTTGCAGCCGCCATTGCCTGCATTAATAAGATGAAAGAGATTGACCTTCCCAAGCTTTGCCTTGATAAGGGCACAATGCTCACAGAGGGGCTTAAGGCTGCAGCTGCAAACAACGGTTTCCATCTCAGTGTTACGGGCGAGCCCGCACTCTTCTATCTTATGCTTAAGGATGATGATTCACTCATGCTGCATCAGGAGTGGATTGCAGAGGTTGTCAAGAGAGGCGTTTATATGACCAACCACCACAACCACTTCATCAATGCATCGCTCTCCGATGAGGATATCAAGTTCACAATCGAGGTTGCAGAGGATGCTTTCAAGGCGGTTCGCAAGAATCATCCCGAACTCGGATAATGTTTCAGTGAATGGCTAAGAGTGAATAGTGAACAGTTTCGGATAGGCTCCGCCTATGACCGATTATAATTCGGGTGCGAACCGCACACTCAGACTGTTCGCCCTCAACTCTTCACTTTTCACTATTCATTATTCGCTTGAAATTTCGTAACCTAAGCGGCGTTTGTCGCTGTATTATAATCATTAAAAGGAGGAATATTCCTATGGCATTAACAAAACAGGAATGGTTAGCTCTTGAAGAACAGGCCTATGAGCTTCGCAAGCTTTGCCTTGATACCACTTATTGGGCAGGCAGCGCTCACATCGGCGGCGGCATGAGCGTTATGGATATGCTCACCATTCTTTACTACAAGTACATGAATTACAAAGTTGAGGATCCCCAGTGGGAAGACAGAGACCGCTTTATCCTCAGCAAGGGTCACGCAGGCGTTGCTCTTGCAAGCCTTGTTTGCCATGTTGGTTTTGACGATAAAGAAAAGCTCAAGACCTTCAACCTCAGCAACTCAACAATGGGTATCCACCTTGACTCCAATAAGGTTAAGGGTGTTGACGCTTCAACAGGCTCTCTCGGTCACGGACTTCCCATCGCTCTCGGCACAGCTCTTGCAGCAAGAGTTCTCGGCAAGGATTACAAAACATTCTGCATTATGGGCGACGGTGAGCTTGACGAAGGCTCAAACTGGGAAGCAGCTATGGCAGCAGCTCACTTCAAGGCAGATAACCTCATTTCTTTCGTTGACCGCAATAAGTGCATGATCGACGGCAGAACAGAAGATGTTATGGCTCTTGAACCCCTTGCAGATAAGTGGGAAGCTTTCGGCTTCATCGTTAAGGTTGTTAACGGTCACAACTTCAATGAGCTTGCAGAAGCTATTGACTTTGCTCTTGAAAACAAGAGCGGCAAGCCCGTTATGATTATTGCTGACACCATCAAGGGCGAAGGCGTTGACTTCATGGAAGATAACTTCATGTGGCACTACGGCGCTATCAATGAAGAAAAATATGAGCTTGCAAAGGCAAGCCTTGAAAAACATTATGCTAAGCGCGTAGCTCGCGCAGAAAAGGAGGGCATCTGATCATGGCAGGAGGATTAACCTACACAGCTGCAGAATCAACCGCTTTTTCAACTGCTGAAATTTACGGTAAGGCTCTCTGCGAGCTCGGCGAAAGGCATCCCGAGGTAGTAGCTCTTACAGCTGACCTTGGTAAATCAACAAAAATCGGTATGTTCGGCGAAAAATTCCCGGACAGATTCTTTAACGTTGGTATCGCAGAACAGAATATGTTCGGTGTTGCCGCAGGTATGGCAAGAGCAGGTCTTGTTCCTTTCCTTTCAACCTTCTCGGTTTTCGCTTCTCTCAGAAGTGCTGACCAGCTCCACACCGACATCTGCTATCAGAACATCAATGCAAAGGTTATTGCTACCCACGCAGGCACATCTTTCGGTCAGGCAGGTTCAACTCACCATGCAATCTGTGACCTTGCAGTTTGCCGCTCAATCCCCAACCTGACAGTTATCTGCCCTGCTGACGGTCTTGAAACCTACAATGCAGTTCACGCAGCATATGATAACTTCGGTCCTTATTATATCCGTATCAACAGAGGCTTTGACCGTGTTCTTTATGAGAACTCCGATTACGGTTTCGAGGTTGGTAAGGCTGTTACAATCAACGAAGGCTCTGATATCACAGTTATCGCTTGCGGTTCCTGCGTATTCCAGGCTTATCAGGCAGCAAAGTTCCTTGAAACAAATGACGGTCTTAAGGTAAGAGTGCTTAATATGCACACCATCAAGCCCATCGATAAGGAAGCTATCATCAAGGCTGTTATGGACACTCGCCGCATCATCACAGTTGAAGACCACAACGTTATCGGCGGTCTCGGCAGCGCTGTTGCAGAGGTTATTGTTGAAGCAGGTAAGGGCTGTGCATTCAAGCAGCTCGGTATCCCCGATAAGTTTGCACCCATCGGTCTTCACGAGGACATCATGTCCGCTCTCGGCATAGACCAGAACGGCATCATTGATGCAGTCCGCGAAGTTATGGGTAAGGACTTCGAACTCGACGACGACTGGGATGACGAAGCCTGATTTGAGTTATTTTCACTTTCTCGCTTGCTCGTGTATAGAAATACACGTCGCAACCTGCGAAAGCGAAACTAATCTCAAATCCTGAAATTGGATTTATTTTTGTTCGCTCGTGTATAGAAATACACATCGCAACCTGCGAAGGTGAAAGTAATCTTAAATCCTTAATGCAAAATAATGAAAGGAATGATTTATATGGCTTCGAGAGAAGAATTTTTAACCAATAAAATTTTCCTTTGTGCTGTTCTTCCCCTTATCAAAACAATTGCTATGGATGACCCCAAGCTTGCCAAAAAGTTTGAGCATGCTCACGCTGTCATTCAGGTAAGCGCAAAAGATCCCGATGCGCCCAACGGAAAATTTTCAACTCATTTCGTTGTTAACAGCGGCAACTGGATCTGCCATACCGATAAGGTTGCAACCAATGCTCACATTGAGCTTGAATTCAAGAGCATTGAAACAATGAACGCATTCTTCAAAGGAAAAATCGGTCCCGCAACTCTTCCTGCAATGAAGGGTGTTACAAAGAAGCCTGCAGTTTTCGCTGCATTCATGATGACTCTCCTCAAAATGTCATCGCTTCTCACAGCAAAAGAAGCTCCCGCTGATGAAGAGACCAAAAAGCTTCTTGTTAAGTGCTATTTCTATCTGCTTTCAAGCGGCATCAGCACACTCAACAAGCAGGGTCACGAAGAAATTCACGGCTGGACTCTCAAGAGCCCCGACAGAGTTTATGCATGGGCAGTTAACGGTTATCCCGAAATTTCGGCTTATATCCGTATCAAGGCAGGCAAATCCAAGGCAGGCAGAGGCACTTATAAGCGTGCTCTTCCCTTCTTCACAATGCGTTTTGACTCCCTTGACAGTGCGCTCGGCATCCTCATGGGCACCGCAGATATGCTTGAATTCACAAAAGAAAGCAAGCTTATCATGGACGGCGCACCCGAATTCGGCGCACAGATTGGCGCTTATATGATGATGGTCGGCGACTACGCACAGGGCTGATAAAACATAAAAATCACCGCTGTTTCCCCGAAAAGGAAGCAGCGGTTTTTCTTTTGCTCTGTATAATAAACATTATTATATATACTATTTTTCTTCCATAATCAGTGTTACAACAGTCATATCGTCATATTTTTCGCCGCATTTGCGCCTTGCGGTTTCTAGCAGCAGCTCCGAAAACTCCCTTGCATCGGGGTTGCGGGCTGCTTTTATTTCATCCCGAAGCCAGTTGCTGCCGCTGCCGAGAATGCCGTCGCTCACCATAACCAGCATGTCGCCGCCCTTGAGATTTAATGTGTATCTGCTGAAGCTTGTGCTTGAAAGAATGCCGAGCGGTGTTGACGGCGGCTCAACCGTGCGCACTCTGCCCGAGCAGATATAAAACGAGGGTGCGGCACCTGCTTTCAGAATCAGCGTTTCTCCGCTGAAAAGGTCAATCTGTGCAACGTCAAGCGTTGAAAGCGATTCATCCTCGGATTTGACTTCGAGAGCCGTGTTGGTTATTTCAAGAGCGGTATCAAGGCTGACGCCTGCTCTTATAAGCCGTGAAAAAAGCTCAACCGTCATCGCCGAATCGATAGCTGCTCTGCCGCCTGTGCCCATGCCGTCGCTCATAATTATATATGCTTTGGATTCGGTGCGGAAGCATTCAAAATAATCGCCGCAGAGTTTGCGATTTCCGCAGCTTGCCGATGCCGAGCCGAAGCGGAAATCAAAAATCTGTTTACGGTAAAAAACAAGCTCTTTTCCGTCGGAAAGCTCCTTTATCTGAGGTGGATTCAGTTCAGCGCCAAGCTCTGCGGAAAGGGCAGCGGTAAGACGGGTCAGGCTTGTTCCCCGAGGAATATCCGCAACAACGCACTTAAGGCGCATTGCTCCCGAAACGGGCTGAGTGCAGCTTATGCGGCTCACCTCAAAATCTCTGTCGGAAAGCACCCTCAAAGCAGTACGCTCCTTTTCGAGGAGAGCGGCGGCGCCTGCCTCAACCTCTGACGAAAGCTCTTTCAGAAGCCTCGCCATGATGTCAAACTGGCAGCAGGCAATTTCTCTGCTTCTTGCAGCGCTCGCCTGCAGGGCATTGAGTGCGTTTCGCCCTGAATATATTCTGTTAAAGGAATCCGCAAGCCTTGGCACTCTCGGGCATTTTCGGTTAAAATCAACCGAAAAATCCTCAACGGAAACCGCTTCACCCTGAGCAAGTTTTTCGATAGCCGAGGCGAATTCGCCGCTTTCGGGGCAGAAGCTGTCTTTCAGCTTGCATTCGGCGCAGACTCTTTCCTTAACCCTCAGGCAGACAATAACATCATTCGCAGGTGTAAGTGCATCAATGCCTTCCGAAACCGATTTAACGCACCGGGAAACCGAGCCGATTGCCCGTGAGGCTTCCAGAATTCTTTCTTTTGCGCCGCTGTATTCGGAAGCGGTTTTAAGCTTCCTCGGACGTGATATTTCCGAGCGCAGCTTTGAAAGATATTTTTTCGGAACGGCAACAAAAATAAGCGATGCCGCAGCGCATTCCGCAAAAACGGAAATGCCTTCTGCCGTGCCGTCAATGAGGGCGGCAACGCCTGCGATTCCCGAGAAAACAAGCGCACACACAAGCTGACCGTATTTTGAAAAAACGCCTGCCGCAAGTCCGCTTATACCGCAGCAGAGGCTCAGGGCAATGCTCGTGCCCGAAACGGCAACGCATGTGCCGATTGATATGCCTGCAATGCTGCCGCCTGCCTGCGAAAACAGAGAAGCGGCAAAAATGATTATCAGCGAGCCGAAAAGCCTTGCAGGTCTGAAGCCGAGAATGCTCACCTCGCTCGTGCCCAGAAAAAGCGTGCAAAGGCTCATCATAATGCAGATAAGACTGTGGTTATCGAGCATATATATGCTGCGCTTTTTGCCGATGCAGTCAACCGTTCCCGAATAAAAAATAACGGAGCTGCCGCAAAGCAGGGAGGAACACAGATTCAGCAGCAGAGCGTTGAGCGACGGAGTGGCAGCAAACATCAGAACGGTTGAAGATGCAAACGAAAAAAGAAAAACGGCGGCTGCAAGAATCGCATTTCTTTTGCGCCTGAGCCGAAGCTTTTCAACGGCAAGAACCATTCCGACCGTTCCTGTCAGAGGAATAAGGCATTTCAGGGATTCTTCGGGATTCAGCCGCAGAAAGCAGCCTGTTATTCCGCCTGCGCAAACCGCAAACAGGTCTGCACCCGTGCAGGCGGCGGCAAGCCCCGTGCACAAAGGCACTCTGACCGAAAAAAGCCCTGCTCCCGAAAGCGTGAAGCCGCTCATGTAATAAAGGGCAAGCGCAAGAATTCTGCCGCCTTTTTCGATAAGCTTGTCCGCATATCCCCGTTCTGCGGCGGATTTTATTTTTTCCATATTAAACTTCCTTTCGCAAAAATGACGTTCAATATTAATCTTAAAGATATCGGAACGGAAAATGTGTCAGTTATTGAAAAGCGGCTGAAAAATATTTGATTATTTTTTTGTAAAAATCAAATTTTTACTGTTCAAATGCAGGATTTTGTGTTATAATAAGACGAATATATACAAAATATGGGGAGGTGCACCCTATGGACTTTGAAAATGAACATCAGGGGCTGATAATCGGAAGAAACGCTGTTGCGGAGGCTCTCAGAAGCGGCAGATCGATTGACAGCCTGATGGTCGCAAAAGGCGAAAGAGGGGGCTCTGTCGGCAAAATAATCGTCCAGTGCCGTGATAAAGGAATAGTTATAAAAGAAACCGATGTCCGCAAATTGGATAAGCTTTGCGGCGGTGCAAACCATCAGGGCGTTGCTGCCTGGGCGGCGGTGCATGAATATTCGAGCATTGAGGATATTCTTGCAAATGCCGAAAGCAAGGGCGAACCCCCCTTCGTCATCATATGCGATGAAATTGAGGACCCTCATAATCTCGGTGCAATAATCAGAACTGCCGATGCTTGCGGCGCTCACGGAATCATAATTCCCAAGCGCAGAGGAGTTGCGCTGACCTATGCGGTAGGAAAGGTTTCGGCAGGTGCGGTTGAATATGTACCCGTTGCAAGGGTTGCAAATCTTGCTTCAACAATCGAAGAGCTCAAAGAAAAGGGCTTCTGGGTTTACGGTGCGGATATGGACGGCACTCGCTGGGATAAGCAGGATTATTCAGGCAGTGTAGCTCTTGTTGTCGGCTCCGAGGGCAGGGGAATCAGCCGCCTTATAAAGGAAAAGTGCGATTTCATCGTGTCGCTTCCCATGAAAGGAAAAATCAACTCCCTGAATGCTTCTGTTGCAGCAGGAATTTTAATGTATGAAATTGCAAAAAACAGGTAGGTGAAGGTTTTGAGCGATTATAACAAAATAACTTCGGGCAATGAGCTTGATGCCATACTTGAAGAAGTGAAGAGCGGCAAATACAGCGCTGAAACGGAAAAGGCAGTGCCCTCAAAAACGTGGTCAATCGATGATATCGACAGGCTCATAGCCGAAACCAACGGCGAAGAATATGTGCCCCCGAAAAAAGAAGAAAAAACAACGCCTGCTCAGGATTTTGCCAAAATTCTCAGCAGGGAATTCGATACGGGTTTGTTTACCATAAGACCCATGGGCGAAGAAAATAAAGTCAGAGAGATGCAGGATATCTCATCATCGTCGGGTGAGGCAGAGGTTGACGGTCAGGAAACTTTCTATGATAAAGAGAACGATTTTGATGAATCCGTTTTCGAAATAGAAACCGTTATCGTGCCCGAGGATAAACCTGAAGAAGAGGATAAGGTTGCAAAATATCTGCACAGCGAGCCTGACCCCGAGCCTGTGCCCGAGGTCAGGGAGGTGCCCGAAATAAAGCTCTTCAGCGAGGATGATTTTTCGGCATCGGATTTTTTCAGGCGCAAGGTTGCGGAATCAGTTCCTGCAGAAGAAAAGAAAGAAGAACCCGAGCATATCAAAGAGAGCGATTACAGAACCCGTTTCTTTACCAAGCTCAAGCTTGAAAGAACGGCGGATGTTGAAATTGAAGAAGAAGGACCCGTTGATAAGCCGGGAATTGTTGTTAAAAAGAGCGGCAGCGCTGATGAAATCGGTCTTGAGCCGATGCCCAGAGTGCTTACCGCAGAGGATGCCGCAAAAGAAGCTGCATCCGAAAAAACAAAGGTTATCGGTAATTCGGGAGCGATTCCCGTTTCAAAGAAAACCGAATCCGAATCTGACGATGTTGAAGGTCAGATAATGCTCACGGGATTTGAGGATATTTCATATGAATCCGAGCCCGAGCAGGTGAGCGAGGATGATGTTGAAGAAACTCTCTGGGAAAAGCGCAAGCAAAAAGCAAAGGATTTCAGGCTGATTGATGCCATCGACCTTGACGAAGAGTTTCAGGGAAATTTTGAAATGTCCGAAGAGGAGAAGGCAAGAGAAGAGCGCATCCGCAGAAGAGAGCAGCGAAAAATTGCTTTTGAAAAGGAAAAACGTGAGCTTATCAATAAGCCTGTTGCAAATGAATATACATCTCCCGATGAAAAAACCTCGTTCTACACCCGTCTGGGTGAGCTGAGCAAAAAAGCAACAAAGGGCATCATAATCGCAGGTGTAATTGAATTGCTGATTGTGCTTATCAACTTTATTCCGATAATTGCAGAAAAGCTTTCGGTTGAAACAACATTTTTTGCACGCAATTCTGTCGGAGTCAATGTTATAAATGCCGTTTTGCTTATTGCCGCGGCGGCGATAAACAGCAAAAGGTTTACGGAAGGCCTCAAATCGCTTAAGGCGCTTAAGATAACGAGTGATACGGCGGTCAGCTTTTCGATAATAGTTGCTCTGCTTCAGAATACAATTGCCGCAGTTGCAGGAGCAGAAGGTATAGGTGCAACTGTTTTTTCGGCGGCGGCGGCTTTCTCGGTACTGATAACCAAAATTACTGAAAAGATGGATGCACAGCGCATTCTCGGCAATTTCGAGGTTTGTGCATTCAAATACGAACATAATATGTATGCCGTTCATCCGTTTGATAATGAGTCAGAAATTTTTGAGCTGGGCAGAGGTCTTATGATGGGTAATGCAGAGCTGCTCTATTCCTCAAAGGTTTCGTTCCCCGAGGATTTTATCAAGAATTCCAAATCGGATGCAGGCGAAAACAGAATGATGAAGATTCTTGTTCCCGGCGCTGCGGCAGCAGCTCTGATTGCGGCGGTTGCTTCGGGAATAATCAACGAAAGCTTTATGGCGGCGCTTTCCGCATTTGCAGGAACCTTCTGCATCTGCTGCCCCGTTTTCTCGGCTTTCATTCCTGCGTTTATTGCAAGAAGCACCAATTTCACTCTCAATGCAACAGGCACAATGATTACGGGTACGGATACTGCTGAGCAGATATCCGCAGCAAACGCAGTTGTACTTGATTCAGCGGATGTTTTTGACCGTGAGCGCTGCACAATGCACGGCATGAAGGATTTCAAGAATATCAGAATCGATGATGTTCTTCTTTACGCCGCCGCTCTTGTTATCAAATCGGGCGGACCTCTGCGCGAGAGCTTTGAGCAGGTTGTTGACGGCAGGCAGGAGCTTCTCCCTGCGGTCAAGGAGCTCACTTATGAGGATAAGCTTGGTATAGCTGCAAGAATCCATAATCAGAAGGTGCTGCTCGGTAACCGCAATCTTCTTGTTAATCATAATGTAGAAGTCCCCGAAAAAGCGCTTGAGGAAAGATATTCCCACAGCGGCAGAAAGGTTATGTATCTTGCCGTTGCAGGCAAGGTTGCGGCTCTTTTTGTTGTGAGCTATGCGGTTGATAAAAACCTCAGCGGATATTTCAGGGTGCTTGAGGATAACGGAATTCAGGTGCTTATCAGAACAAATGATGTCAACGTTACACAGGAGCTTATAGCTGACAGCTTCGGCTTGCCCCGTGAAACCTTCAAGATTCTTTCAGGCACAGCGGGCAGACTCTTCAAGAGAAGAAGAGATGCCGTTTGTGATAAGCTGCCTGCAGGCATAATTCATGACGGTACGGCTTATTCGATGCTCAGGGCGGTTGCCGCATCCTGCGATGTGAGCGCAAAAATGCGTTTTGCATCAATTGTTCAGATTATTCTGAGCGTGCTCGGATTTGTTCTCAGCATGGTGCTTTACTGCACGGCTTACGGCGCACTCGTAAATGGTCTTACGGCTGTTTTGTTCCTTGCGGCAGGGCTCGGAATTTCTGCAGGACTCATGCTTTTGGGAAAAATTAAGTAAAAATCGAAAAAACGCTTGACAAATGCGAAATAATATATTAGAATAACTTGCACAATAAAGCAGAGCAGGTTCGCTCTCACCTTCCGGGAAAGTCCCGCGTCGGTCAATAGCTTGTTATTCAACAGGGGCGGTTTGCGCCTGTTAAAGCGTTGATTTTATGCGAGGTCGGGAATTCCTGCCCTCGCTTTTTTATTGCCAAAGCTCCATAGAGAGCTAACCAATTCAGGAGGTGCTTTAACATCAGCAGCAAAGAACAGCAAATCAATGAGGAAATCCGTGACAAAGAGATAAGAGTTATCTCAAACGAAGGCGAACAGCTCGGAATTATGTCCGCAGCAGAGGCTCTCAAAATTGCAGAGAGCAAAAATCTTGACCTTGTTAAGATTGCTCCCGCAGCAAAGCCGCCCGTTTGCAAAATTATGGATTACGGCAAGTTCCGCTTTGAAAAGGCAAAGAGAGAGAAAGAGGCCAAAAAGAATCAGAAGATTGTTGAAATCAAAGAAATCAGGCTTTCTCTTAACATCGATACGCATGACTTTGATACAAAAATCAACCATGCACGCAAGTTCATTGGCTCCGGAGATAAGGTTAAGGTTTCCATCAGATTCAGAGGCAGAGAAATGGCTCATCCCGAGCTCGGTCTTACCATTATGAGTCGTTGTGCGGAAGCTCTGGCTGACTGCGCTGCCGTTGAAAAGCCTGCAAAGCTTGAAGGCAGACAGATGCTGATGTTCCTGGCTCCGAAAAGCTCCAAATAAGAGCTTTAAGTTCAATAGTGTTTAATTTTAAGGAGGAAATAAACCATGCCCAAGATTAAGACTCACAGCGGCGCAAAAAAGCGCTTCAAGATTTCAAAAGGCGGCAAGCCCATGCGCGCCCATGCTTACAAGTCACACATTCTCAACAAAAAGAGCACAAAGCGCAAGAGAAATCTTCGCAAGACAACTGTTGCTGATGTTACAAACTGCAAGCAGATCAAACGTCTTGTTCCCTATAAATAATATCGGAACTTTGTAAACTACTTTTTAATTAACGGAGGATTTAAATCATGGCTCGTATTAAAGGCGCTATTATGACTCGCAAGAGAAGAAATAAAGTACTCAGACTCGCAAAGGGCTACTATGGCTCAAAGAGCACTCTTTTCAAGACAGCTAAGCAGGCTGTTATGAAGAGCGGCAACTATGCTTACATCGGCAGAAAGCAGAAGAAGAGAGATTTCCGTCGTCTTTGGATTACTCGTATTTCCGCTGCTTGCCAGATGAACGGCATGAACTATTCAACATTCATCAACGGTCTTAAGAAAGCTGACATCAGCCTCAACCGCAAGATGCTTGCTGAAATCGCTGTTGCTGATCCCGCTGCATTCACAGCTCTCACAGAGAAGGCTAAGGCAGCTCTCAACTAATTAAGGCTTAAATAATCAGAGATGTAATTTTTTACATCTCTGATTTTTCGTCTTTATTCAGGTATTGATTTCTTGCAGAAATCTGATAAAATAGCTATAATAAGGTATCAAATAAAAATAATTAATAAGGTATCAAATTAATTTATGGAAAAGATAACTGCCCGCACGAATGATAAAATTAAATATGCCGTTCGCCTTGGAGAGAGCGCTTCATTCCGTAAGCAAAACGGTGAGTTCTTTCTCGAGGGCGCACGGCTTTGCTTCGATGCCGCAAAAACAGGCATTGAAATAAAGCAGGCGTTTTTCACTTCGGCAGCTCTTGAAAAATATTCCTCCTACACCGAGAGTATTATTGCATCAGGCTGCATATGCTGTGAAATAAGCAGCGATGTTGCCAAAAAGCTTTCGGGAACGGAAAATCCGCAGGGAGTTTTTTGCATCTGCAAGGCAAGGTCGCTCCCGTCGGAGCTTGATTATGGCGGCAGATACCTCGCTCTCGAAAACCTGCAGGACCCCTCAAACCTCGGCGCTGTTTGCAGAACGGCGGAGGCACTCGGTCTGAGCGGTGTTATAGTCAGCGGCGGCTGCGATATTTATAACCCCAAGGCTCTCAGAGCTGCAATGGGTTCATCGATGCGAATTCCGCTTATCGAACCCGAAAACTTAGTTGCGCTGCTTGAAAAAGCAAGGGCAGGCGGAATGCATACCTATGCTTCCGTGCCTGCGAGAGATGCAAAGGATATCCGCACCTTAAGCTTTGACGGCGGTGTGATTATCTGCGTGGGCAATGAAGGTTCGGGACTTTCGCAGGCTGCGATTGATGCCTGCGATGCCGCGGTAACAATCCCTATGGGCGGCAGAGCGGAATCGTTCAACGCTTCGGCAGCGGCGGCAATACTTGCATGGGAGCTGATGCGATGAATTCAAACACACAGTATTGGGTATGGCTATCAATGGCGCTCGGTGCGGCAACGAGAGTTGACGAAATTCTTTCCTGCTTTTCGTCGCCGAGAGAGATTTATGAATCGGACAGAACGGGAAGAATTCTTTCGGGAGTTTTTTCGAAGGCGCAGCTTGACCGGCTCGAGCGTACTCCGCTGAAGAATGCGCAGGCGGCGATTGAAACCTGCTCCCGTAACGGCTGGAAGATTTATACTCTTGCAGACAGGGAATATCCAGAGGGGCTTCGCAGACTTGCGGACAGACCGCTCGTTCTCTATGTTGACGGTGATATATCTTATCTGAATTCGAGCGTTTGCATCGGCGTTGTGGGCACACGCAAGCCCTCTTATGAAAGCATAGCCGTAGCAAGAAAGTTAAGCGCCGATATGGCGGCAATGAAGGCGGTTGTTATAAGCGGAGGTGCACTCGGAATCGACAGTGCGGCTCATGAGGGTGCGCTTGAGTCAGGCGGCAAAACGCTCTGTATTATGGGCTGCGGTCTCGGCTGCGGATACCTTAAGGATAATGAAGCTCTTCGCAGAAAGATCAGCGCTTCGGGCGCTCTTGTGACCGAATATCCGCCGTTTAAAGATGTAACAAGGGCAAGCTTCCCCGAAAGAAACAGAATCATTTCGGGCATAGGTATGGGTGTGCTTGGTATTGAAGCGGGCGAAAGAAGCGGCTCGCTGATTACTGCACGCAGAGCCGTTGAGCAGGGCAGGGATGTTTTTGCAATTCCCGGCAGCGTGCTGAGCACGGCTTACACGGGCGTCAACAGGCTCATCCGTGACGGTGCCAAAGCGGTAACCTGTGCAGAGGATGTTTTATCCGCTTATGAAATGATGTATCCCGAAAGGCTTGATTTAACGGCAAAGGCTCCGGATGTTATATCCGTAAAGCTGAAAGAGGAAGCTTTTCCGGCAAAAGCAAAGCCTGAAAAGCCTGCCGTGCCGAAAACCGGAAAAGAGCCTTCGGCAGGTCTTGACCCCGATTCTCTTGCGGTCTATAAACTTTTCGGCTCGGAGCCGCTACACGCAGACGATATCTGTGCGGAAAGCGGAATGCCCATGGCAAAAGTTCTGTCTGCTCTGATGATTCTTGAAATGGAGAATCTTGTTGAAGCAACAGAGGGCAGATGTTATCAGTTGGTTTATTAAAATTTAAAATATATTATTGACAGGAGAAATACTTACAATGTCAAAGCTTGTTATCGTTGAGTCGCCTGCAAAGGCGAACACAATCAAGAAGTATCTCGGCAGTGAATATGATGTTGTTGCTTCAAAGGGACACATCAGGGATTTGCCTGCAGCAAAGCTCAGCGTTGATGTTAAGAATAATTTTGCACCCAAATATGCTCTTATCAAGGGCAAGGAAAAGCTTGTTAAGGAGCTTAAGGAAAAGGTTGAGGCAAGCGACGCAGTTTATCTCGCAGCCGACCCTGACCGTGAGGGAGAAGCAATTTCATGGCATCTTGCAACCGTTCTCGGTCTTGACCTTAAGCAGAAGAACAGAGTTACGTTCAACGAAATCACCAAAACGGGCATTGCAAACGGCATGGCAAGCCCCAAGGCGGTTAACCTTGTCCTTGTAAATGCCCAGCAGGCAAGAAGAATTCTTGACCGTCTGGTTGGCTACAGACTCAGTCCCTTCGTATCGCAGAAAATCAGAAGAGGTCTTTCCGCAGGCCGTGTGCAAAGTGTTGCGGTAAGGCTGATTGTTGACCGCGAAAACGAGATAAACGCATTCAACCCCGAGGAATACTGGATTCTTGAAGCAAAGCTTGCAACCGCACAGAGAAGAGTGCTTACCGCAACGCTTTATTCCGATGAAAACGGTAAAATCAAAATCACAAACAAGGAGCAGGCTGATTCTTATCTTGCACGCCTTGACGGAGCCGAATATGAGGTTAAATCCGTTAAAAAGGGAACAAGAAAAAAGAATCCCGCACCTCCGTT
>JAZNPG010000016.1:0-1735 GCA_045589555.1 Acutalibacteraceae bacterium | reverse complement strand
TCTTTTGGCGGTCACCATTATTGCGTAAAAAATAATTTTTGGATAAAAGGTGATTTTCATGAAGAAAGAAGTTCTTGTTGAAACCTCCGCCCGTCACGTTCATGTAAGCCGAGAGGCTCCTGATATTCTTTTCGGCGAAGGCTATGAATTAACTCACAATAAGGATCTCTCACAGCCCGGTCAGTATGCCTGCCAAGAGAGAGTTGCTGTTGTTGGCTCAAAGTCCAGCTTCCCTGCAGTTTCAATCCTTGGCCCCGTTCGTCCTGCAACTCAGGTTGAGCTTTCGCTCACAGATGCACGCAGCATCGGCGTTAATGCTCCCGTAAGAGAGAGCGGCGATATCGAAGGCACAGGCTCATGCAAGCTTGTTGGCCCCAAGGGTGAGGTTGAAATCGAATGCGGCGTTATCACCGCTAAAAGACACATCCATGCTACTCCCGCAGATGCCGAGAAATACGGCCTTGAGGATAAGCAGGTTGTTACCGTTAAGGTTGAATCAAACGGCAGAAGCCTTATTTTTGATGATGTTGTTGTAAGAGTTAACCCCAATTTCGCTCTTGCAATGCATATCGATACCGATGAATCCAACGCTGCAGGCGCAGTTCCCGGACTCATGGGCGAGATTCTTTAATCATTAACCAACATAAAAGAGCAGGAACAGAGGGCTTACCTTTTGTTCCTGCTTTTGTTTTGTGCCTAGTGCAACGGTGCGGGCGATTCGTGAATCGCCCCTACGAACGGGTTTGTTCCGTGCATATTTCAATAAAAAACGGGTGAGTTCTGAAGCTCACCCGTTAAGCTTTTATATTGTGCGGATTCTGATTGCGCCGTCAATTTTTGCGGTGTCAAGAGCTTTATCGGTATCGATAACCGTGTAGCCCATGCCCTTCTTGCTTGCGCTGAAGAGATTCTTGATTGCTGCGCCCTGTGCAAGTGCTTCTGCAGAAACCTTTGAGCCAAAGCCGTCATCCTCTTTATGGATGAAGCATGTGCGGCATTCAAAAGCTTCGGGAAGAGCTGCGTTGGGGAGGTTAACCGAATTCTTGATAACACCCTTTTCGAGGTAATCTGCAAGCTCCTGAGCTGCCATTGCTGCGCAGTTTTCTTCACTTTCGGGAGTTGATGCGCCGAGGTGGGGGATAGCTGTTATGCCCTCAACGCAAAGCTGCTCATCGTTGGGGAAATCGGTTACATAAGCCGCAGCCTTGCCGCTTTCAAGAGCAGCAATGATTGCCTTTGAATCAACAAGCTCGCCTCTTGCGAAGTTAAGAATTCTTACGCCGTCTTTCATTGCTGCAAGCGTATCTGCGTTAATCATTCCTCTTGTGCCGTCATTGAGGGGCAGGTGAAGAGAAATATAATCGCTCTTTGCATAGATTTCGCTGATGTCGCCTGCGATTTCGATGCCCTCTTTTTCTGAAACGAAGGGGTCATAGCCGATAACGTTCATGCCGAGTGCCTTTGCGCCTTCAGCAACCATTGCGCCGATTGCGCCGAGACCGATAACACCGAGAGTTTTGCCGAGAATTTCAGGACCTGCAAATGCGCTCTTGCCTTTTTCAACAAGCTTGCCGACGGCATCGCCCTCACCCTTGAGGGTTTTTGCCCAGTCAATAGCTGCGCCGACCTTTCTTGAGGAAAGGAAAAGTGCGCAGAGAACGAGTTCTTTAACTGCGTTTGCGTTTGCACCGGGAGTGTTGAAAACAACAACGCCCTTTTCGCTGCAAGCAGGAAT
>JAZNPG010000015.1:0-19063 GCA_045589555.1 Acutalibacteraceae bacterium | reverse complement strand
TCACTGTAATCGCTCTTGGTTCCGTTGGCAACAAGAAACCTGTCCTTTGCAACGGGTCGGATAAAACCGAATTGCGGTTCTATAATGATATTTCCGTCTTTATCGGCTATTCCGTATCGGTTTTCTTTGTGATAGCCTTCTTCATTTTGAGGATTGCAGTAACACTCCAAATACTCTTTTGAAATATTCCATTCTTCATTTATGAAAATCTTGTGATTTTTAAGGTCGCCGCCTGAAACCGTTCCGTAATCGCCGACTGTTGTGCTTTCATATGTCAGCTTACTCGGAAAAGGTGCAGTTGTTTTCGGTTCTGCTGTTGCAACAGCTGTTGATGACTGCAATTCAGGCTCGGGAGTTTTGGCACAGGAGGAAAGAAATAGAATTAAGCATAAAACAAGACACACAATACTTTTTACTTGCATCTTTTTGACCTCCAATCAAAATCAATCCAAATCGGCTCTGCGTCCGGCGGCAAGGCAGGCAGAGTGACCTTTTCAAAGCCCTCAAGCATAATGAATTCTTCTGTTTGCGTAACATATCCGTGATACTTAACCGCCTCGAGATATTCTTCTTCTGTTTCAAACGGATATTCGCCGCGTTCGTAATAGGCGTTGATTATTTTATCATCAAAGGTATAAATGATGTCAACATTATAAACCTCAAATTCTTCCTGTTCCTTGTAGTCTTTGGGATTCATAACGGGAACATCGCCCCATTTAATCATTCTGCTGTGGCACCAGGTGTTGTTTGCTTCTTCAAAAACTTCTCTCGGAATATCAAAGTACATAACAAAGTCAACAATTTTCATCCTTGTCGGCTCTACGATTTTTTCTCCCTCGCGAAACATACCGTCGCCCGTCGGATGTTTTGCATAATATTGGTTCATCCACTCATCATATTCTTCATTGCTTACCAGGTTCACGAAAAAAGTATCCAGTCCGCTGCTTCCGCCGCAGTAATAGATACGGCGGTATTTTGTTTTGTATGGGTCTATATAATTGTCTGTATCTCCGCCTGCATCATTGGGCAGCGGAACGAAATTCTTTGTGGTTGATTCAGCGGCTTCTTGTTTCTTTGTTGTTTCAGAATGAGTTTCTGTTGTTTCCGATAAAGGCTCCGATATTTCAGTTTCAAAAAATGCTGATGTTGTAGCTTCAGGTTTGTTAATAATATTTGCCTTTTTAGGAATAACCACAAAAGCCGCAACAGAGATTACACATACCAATACGGCAGATATGCATTGCGTCAGAGTTTTTCTTTTCTCCTTTTTTTCTTTATCAAGAGCTTTTTTCTTTTCTAAAATTTTTGATACCCTTTCTTCATATTTATCCATAAACAAATCCCTCCTTTTCAAGAGCAGATTTCAAAGATTGCTTTGCTCTGTAAAGCAGAAGCTCTGTTTGTCTTTTGCTTTTTTTGATAATAAATGCAATTTCTTCGTTTGAAAGGTCATTGAAATAAGACAGATAAATTACTTCTCTGTAAATAGGATTGAGAGTCTGAATTGCAGAGTGAAGGCATACCTTTGTTTCGGCATTGCAAATGTCATCTTCAATACAAAGAGAATCATCGCCAATTGTTGTTTCGTCAAAAAAGAAAGTTGTTTTGTTGGATTTTCTGATAAAATCAACAGCCTTGTTTCTCGCTATTCTGAACAAGTAAGTTTTAAACTGAGATTCATTGCGAAATTTGTTTTTCTTTGAAATAAGTTCAACAAAGGTGTCCTGCATTAAATCCTCTGCAGTATCTCTGTTGCGGACGAATTTGCAGATAAAGTTAACAAGACTGTCGCTGTAAAGTTTAACAATCGTAGAAAGTCCTTCGCCGTTACCGTTCAGGTAATCGGCATATGCCTTGGCACCTATATCCACAAATTCACCCCCATTGAAAAGCTTTCCATATATTAGTCGGTTGAAAAGCCAAAATCTATCAGAAAGAAATAATTGTTCTCATAATTAATTATAGAACGATAAAACATATAAAACAACAGTTTTCATAAATATTAAATTCTTAACCGAGCAAAAAAACAGCCACATTAAATCATTGAATAGATTAAATGTGGCTGTATGATGTGTATATCATATATTCTGATGTGTTTAAAATATCCCAACGCATTGAAGAAAAACGGTTTCAGGCGTTGCGGAATGCATAGACCGTATCGCCGTTGTTGATATATCAAGCTTTGTGAGGTCAAGCTCAAAGCTTAGCTTTATCCGGCGGAAGTTTGACCAAAGAAACAACAGTTTCTATATGGTTGGTGTGGGGGAACATATCAACGGGTTGGATTGCGGTGACTTTATATCCCTTTTTGGTTATAAGCTGCAAATCTCTGGCGAGGGTTTCGGGGTTGCAGGAGATATAAACAATTTTTTCGGGAGCCAGTTTTGTGAGCGATTCAATGAATTTTCTGCTGCTGCCTGCTCGGGGAGGGTCCATGAAAACAACATCTGCGCTTTCGCCCTCGTCAGCAAGAACTTCCATGAAATCGCCTGCATCTGCGCAATAGAATTTTGCGTTTTTCATGCCGTTGCGCTTGCAGTTTGAAACGGCATCCTTTACCGCATCGGGATTGAGCTCAACGCCGATAACCTCACCTGCGGTTTTGGCGGCAACAAGACCGATTGTACCGATTCCGCAATAAGCATCGATAACCCTTGTTTTTGCATCAAGCTGTGCAAACTCCATGGCTTTATTATAAAGCTTTTCGGTCTGGATGGGGTTAATCTGATAGAACGACTTGGGCGAAATCCTGAAAACGCAGCCGCAGAGGGTGTCCTCGATATAACCGTTGCCGTAAAGAATTTCTTCCTTGTCGCCGAGCACAAGATTTGTATTTTTGGGGTTGATATTCAGCACAACGGTTGTGATTTCGGGATGCTTTTCGAGCAGGGCGGCGGTGAACTTTTTCTTCATCGGAAAATATCCGCTTGCACCTACTATAACAACCATAACCTCGCCACTCGTGAAGCCCCTTTTAACAAGAACATGTCGCAGAAATCCCGTACCCTTATCCTCATCGTAAGTCCATATTTTGAACTTGGGAATCATTGATCGGATATCAACAATGATTTTATCGGCAATTTCATCCTCGGTCATGCAGGAGTCAACGGAAACTATTCTGTGGCTGCCTGACTGATAAACGCCCGAGATGATTTTGCCGCTTTTTGTTCTGCCGAAAGCCGCCTGCACCTTGTTGCGGTAATGATACGGAGTTTCCATGCCGATAATTTTTGAAACCTTGCCGAATCTTTTCAGCAGAATTTCGCATCTTGCCTGCTTCCATTTCAGCTGACGGTCATAGGTCATATTCTGAAGCTGACAGCCGCCGCATTTTTTCGCAAGCGGACAGGCATCGGGGTTTGTTTTTAAGTTTGAGGTTTGTGACATATGGCACCTCTGTTTCAGATTTATTCGAACATTGGGGTGGAGAGGTATCTTTCTCCGCCGTCGGGGAGAAGAACAACGATTCTTTTGCCTGCGTTTTCGGGTCTTGAGGCAACAACGCTTGCTGCGTGAAGAGCGGCACCCGAGGATATGCCCACAAGAATGCCCTCTGTTTTAACGGTTTTCTTTGAAGCGGCATAGGCTTCGTCGGTTGTAACGGTTATTATTTCATCATAAATATCCGTATCCAGAATTTTAGGCACAAAACCCGCGCCGATACCCATAATGCCGTGCGCACCTGCTCTGCCTTCAGAGAGAAACGGTGAATCTGCAGGCTCAACGGCGATAATTTTTACATCAGGATTTTTCTCCCTGAGATATCTGCCCGTGCCCGTTATCGTGCCGCCCGTGCCGACACCTGCGATGAAGAAATCAACCTTGCCGTCTGTATCCTCCCAGATTTCGGGACCTGTTGATTTGTAATGAGCCGCAGCATTATCGGGATTATCAAACTGGGCAGGAATAAAGCTGCCCTCGGTTCCGGCGGCAATTTCTTCCGCCATTGCAATTGCGCCTGCCATACCCTTTGCGCCGTCGGTCAGCACAAGCTCCGCACCGTATGCGGCAAGCAGCTTTCTGCGCTCAACGCTCATGGTTTCTGGCATTGTGATAATAACTTTCATGCCCTTCTGCGCGGCAAAAGAGGCAATGCCGATACCCGTGTTGCCGCTCGTTGGCTCAATGATAACGGATTTTTCGGTAATCCTGCCGTCGGCAAGGGCAGCTTCAAGCATTTCTTTGCCTACTCTGTCCTTTGCGCTGCCTGCAGGATTCATATATTCAAGCTTTGCAAGAATTTCAGCATTCATATCCTTTGAAAAACCCGAAAATCTGACAAGAGGGGTGTTGCCGACAAGCTCGGCGGCGTTGTTATATATTTTCATATTATCATCTCCGTACAGTCATACATTAATATTATATCAACGCATTCATAAGCGGTCAAGAAGATTTTATTTATTGAAAAATTTGCATTACGGCACAAGAAACCGTACTGATATAATAAACACATAAAACAAATCGGGGAGAAATATTTATGAAGCTTATAAGAAAAATTCTGACGTTGGTGATTGCAGGGATGATTTGCTTTTCTGTTTTCGGTAACAGCGCAAACAAAACCGAAGCAGATAAAGCCGAGCGGAGAGAAGCTGCGGTTGAATCAACCGTAAATGTGCTCGAGGTTATTATTGATTGCCTTGAGGGTCTGAATGAATAATTATAAGAGGCTGTCTCAATAAGATGAAGAAGCCGATTTCTTCCGATGCGAGGTGTATGCGTATACGCTAAATCGGAAAAAACGGCTAAAAAGAAACAATAAACAGGTTTACAAAGGATGTTAACCGATGCAAGCCTGTTACTTTTATTTGCGGGCGACCACACAGGGTCGCCCCTGCTTATATTTTGTTTCTTTTGTTCTTCGCTTAGTGAGGCAGCCTCTGCTTTTATGCAACCGTATTCTGATTTGAGAGCTTTGCGGTCTGGCGCTGAGCCATAACAAGCTTTGCGTAAATGCCGTTTTGCAGCAGCAGCTCTCTGTGAGTGCCGACCTCGGCAATCCTGCCTTTTTCAATAACAACAAGTCTGTCGGCATTGCGCAGCGTTGAAAGCCTGTGCGCAATGGCAAAGGTTGTTCTGCCTTTAACGAGCTTTGCAAGAGCCTCCTGAATCAGGCTTTCGGTTTCGGGGTCAAGAGCCGAGGTGGCTTCGTCAAGAATCAGTATTTCAGGATTTCTGAGAACTGCACGGGCAATTGAGATTCTCTGCCTTTCACCGCCTGAAAGATTGTGGCCGTTTTCTCCTACAATAGTGTTATAGCCGTCGGGCAGCTTCATAATAAATTCATGAGCGTTTGCCGCCTTTGCCGCAGCGATGATTTCGCTCGGCTCTGCGGTGCGGCGTGCATAGGCGATGTTATCATAAATAGTGCCTGCAAAAAGGAAGGTTTCCTGAAAAACAACACCGACCTTCTCTCTGTAGTCACCCTGACGCATCTTTTTGATATCCTTGCCGCCAACGGTAATGCTGCCTGCATCGGTATCATAAAGGCGCATTATGAGGTTGATGAGAGTTGATTTGCCTGCGCCTGAATGTCCTACAAGACCAATCATTTCACCCTGCTTAACGGTGAGGTTAATATCCTTGAGCACGGGCTCATATGCTTTGTAGCCGAAGCGTACATCGCTGAAAACGATATCGCCCTCAAGGCTTGCAGGCACGGGATTTTCGGAATCCTCAACGCTCTGCTTTTCGTCGATAACCTCAAAAATTTTGATAAGGCTGGTGGCAACCTCGCCAAGCCTTCTCGGGAGAGTTGAAATCCAACGCAAAGGCTGATAGATATAGGCGAGGTAGAGCGTGAATTCAAGCAGCTCGCCGACAGATATCGTGCCGCTGATTGCCATTCTGCCGCCGAAATAGAGCACAAGGAATTCGCCTATGCCCATGAAGAATGACAGAAACGGAAAAACCCTTGCCCACAGCTGCTCATTGCTTGCCGAAATCTCGGCAAGGCGCAGACAAAGGCGGTCAAATTTTTTTATTTCTCGTTCTTCACTGCCGAAGGTTTTAACAACTCTTATGCCCTTTACGATATCGTGAAGCACGGAGTTTGAGCGTGAATCGCAGCGCCACTGTTTTTCATAGCGAAGATGAATATATTTCCAGAAGCTTCTGATTGCAATGATAACCAGCGGCACGGGGATAAACACAAGCAGCGTGAGTACGGGGCTGATGCTTAAAAGCACAATGAGTATAACAACAAACATTATCAGCTTTTCTATGGCATACATTCCGTGCTCCGTAATGAAACGGCGCACAACCTCGGTGTCACGGGTAACGCGCTTCATCAGGTCGCCCGAGGTCTTTTTTGACATTGAGGAGAGCGAAAGGCGCTGCACCTTGTCATAAACGAGCAGGCGCATATCATTTGAAAACCGTGAGCTGATACGGTTTGTTCTTCTCTGCGAAACGATAGAAAAAACTCTGCCGATAATCTGTGTTAACGCCATAAGAACGGCAAGCAGTATGATTCCGTTCTTCTTTTCATCTATGCCGGCAGAAGAATTCAGGAGATAGTTATCAAGCATCCTTGCGTTAAGCACGGGCAGCAATGCGCCGAGCGCCGTTGAAACGGAAAGCAGGATTCCCGAAACGGCAAGTCCGCCCAGATAAGGCTTTGCAAGAGCAAAAGCGCGCTTGAAAATATAGCTTTTTTCAACGCAGAAAAGGCAGACGTCGATTCCCTTGGGATAATGCTTGCCGCATTTGGGGCATACCCTGAAATCCTCACGGGAGAGCTCGGTTTCTTCGCCTGTTCTGATATAGTGGTTAACAACCTTGCAGAATTCGCCGATTTCGTTTGCCTGCGAAAGAGAAAATCGGCAAACGGGAACGGAATTTTCCATTTCGGCGCTTGCGCCCTTTTGCACAAGCTCGAGGCAGCCGCAGCCCACATAGGAGCGCTGCAGAAGCTCTTCGATTCCGTCGAGGTTATGGCTGAAAACGGTTTTGCCGTCGCAGAGGGCAAGCAAGGAGCCGTTTTCAAAAATCAGCTCTCCGTTGCAGATTTTTCCGTCTGCGGTCAGGTCAAACCGCACTTTGTTTTGCATAATTTTCACCCCTTTTCTGATGTTTGGGCATGAATATAATCAGGTGCGGACAGAATCCGCCATTAACTATTCACTATTCAATATTTGCTTTTCATTTAATAAAGATACGGCTCCAGTTTGCGGCGGCTTTTTGCTTCAATTGAATCAAAATCCGTTATTCTGTAACGGTTGCCGTCGATATCCGTAACATCAATCGCATCGCCGTGCTGACGGATGCTTTTGGAGATATCCTTGACCGCAAAAGATTTTTTCGTTTCTCCGATAACAACATCAAAATAGAAATGCCCCATTTTTTCTTTGATGGATTCAATCTTTCCGATAACGGGGCAGTAATAACGCTGCGAAAGCTCGGAGTTGATGAGCTCCTGCTGCTCTTTCGGGAAAGCGGCAATCTTTTCAATAATACCGATTTCGTTTTTCTCAATATCCGAAATGCAGATATATTCATCGGGAACCGAGAGAGGCAGCGAGCGGGTGAGGATAACTCTTTTATATATCTTGCCGTCAATTTCAGCGGCAAGAAATCCGTTGGCGTTAAGCGAAAAAACGCATTTTTCGGGAGATACATATTCTGTTTTTAAGGTTTCGGGAGATATTGTGTAAGAACTCATTTTTATTCCTCCTCCGATTCGGATTCTCCTGTTCCGATTCCGATTGTTTTGAGAGCCTCGGACTGGATTTTATATTGCTTATAGAATTCTCCTTTCTGCCTGAGAAGCTCTGAATATGTGCCGTATTCGATGATTTTGCCGTCATCGATAACTGCAAGGTAATCCGAATCTCTCAGGGTTGAAAGCCTGTGGGCAATGGCAAGGGTTGTTCTGCCTGCTTTGAGCTTCGTTAGCGAATTCTGAATGTTGCGCTCGGTTTCGGTATCCATTGCGGCGGTTGCTTCGTCAAGAATCAGTATTTTTGGATTCTGGATTATCGTTCTTGCAATGGAAATTCTCTGCCTTTCGCCGCCTGAAAGCTTCTGTCCGCCTGCGCCAACCCTTGTTTCATAGGCATCGGGCAGCTTCATGATGAAATCGTGGGCTGAGGCTGCCTTTGCAGCAGCAATAACCTCGCTCATTGTTGCGTCGGGCTTTGCATAGCGGATGTTATCGGCTATGGTGCCGATGAAAAGATAGATATCCTGCGAAACAAGACCGATGTTACGGCGAAGCTCGGTGAGCTTTAAATCACGCACATCAATGCCGTCGATTTTAACCGAGCCCTCCTTCGCATCGTAAAGCCTTGCGATGAGATTGGCGATTGTTGTTTTGCCTGCGCCCGTTTTACCTACAATGCCGAGCATATCGCCTGCTTTTACTTTGAGGCTGAGCTTTCTGATAACGGGTCTTGCAGGCTCATATTCAAATTCGAGCTCGCTGATTTCTATGTCGCCGCGAAGATTATCGAAGCTGACGGCGTTTTCTTTTTCAACAATATCAGGCTCGGCATCGCAGATTTCAAAAACTCTCTGTGCCGAATCTGCACACCTCGACCACCAGTTTGATACCCATGAAAGAAAATCGAACGGACCGCGGAGCATTTCAAGATAAACAATGTATGTAAGCAACGTGCCTGCGGTCATTTCGCCCTTTGCAACAAGCACACCGCCTGCACCGAGCACAACGGTTGTGAGCATAAGGATAAACACCTCGAGAATCGGAAAAAGCGTTGCTTCCGAGACCGTCAGCTTAATCTCGGCGTTCATCAGGTCTTTGCTCGCTTTGCCGAAGCGGTCATATTCGTCATCCTCTTTTGCGAAAGCCTTGATGACTCTCTGACCGTTGATGTTATCGCTGACCATTGCAGAAACTCTTGCCCCGAAAAGCCAGTTTCTGTGGTGCAGGCTTCTGAAAAATTTATCGCCGAGAATCAGTGCGGCGAGCAAAAACGGCATGGCAAGAATAACTATGAGCGAGAGCTTCCAGCTCATCAGGAACATCAGAACAACAACGCCGATGATTGTTGCAGCATCAATGATAACGCTCGGTATACCGTCAACAAAAAACCAATATATATTGTTAGCATCACGGACAACTCTTTCCATAAGTGAGCCCGTCTGCTTTGAGGAATAAAAGCCTACGGAAAGACGCTGCATGGCGTTGAAAATCTTAACCTTGATGTCATAAATAACTTTCGGCATGATTCCGCCCGTAAGGTATTGCTGGATAACCGTGAGCACCGTATTAAGAAGCTTGACACCGAAAATTGAAAGAACCAGAACGCCGAGAGCTTTCAGAAGCTCTGCTGCCGGCAGACCGTCAGGGTTGGCAAGAATATCGTCAAACAAAGCGCGTGTGCTCACCTGCGGAACAAGAACAGTTACCGCAGAGCCGAGCAGCATGATTGCAATAATTGCAACTATCTGCGGCACATATCCGCCGAAAAACTTGAAAAGACGTACTGCAACAGCAGAATTCTTATTGCACTTTTTGCAGAAATCCTTGTCGGGAGGACAGGGCTTGCCGCATTTTTTGCATTTTTTCTCCTCAGGCTCTGCAGATGAAGGAATTTCCGCCTCGCCTTTTTCTTTAAAAGAATTAAATGCTTTTGTGAAATTATCAAACTGTGCGAGCTTTCCGACAGAAAAACGGATAAGGCTCTGCTGGCTTCCCTCTTTAACGGTTATCAGCCTGCCGGTTGAAACATATCTTTCGGTTTCGAGCGAATCGATATCCCCGATGGGAATTGATATGATTTCTTCAACGGTGTATTTTGTTTCAACATGCTTTCTTCGTTTTTGCTTTGCAAGCTCCTCTGTGCCGTAAGCAACATAAAGCCCTTTTTCGTCAAAGCTGAGCCATGCGCTGCGGTAACAGGCATCATTATCCATGTCACCCGAGCAGCAAAAAATCAGGTTTCGGGTATCAAGCCCTGCATCTTCAAGCTTCCTGAGCAGAGGCTCGGGAAACAGGTGCTTGTTTTTGGGGCTGTGCGCCGTGGGAGAATGCAGCTTTTTTTTGCCCATTTTTATTCACCTCTTTCTTGTGTTATACGATAATAAAGTGCTGATTACGCATAAAAAGTTGGTATTTTTAAAAAATAAAAAAACAGAGCCTCTGCTCTCAGAAGCTCTGTGCGTTTTTACAATATCCGCAATATAATTATAAGGCATGCGGACGCAACACTTTACCCGAGAGATTGGAAAAATAAGAATTTCTGATTGTCATTGAGTCCGCCTCCTTTCGTTAAATTTCTGTTTTAGAGTATAAACCGCGATATATTGTTTGTCAAGGCTTTTTCGTTCTTTTTTTAAAAAATTTTTCGGCAAGACTAACAAAAAAACAGGTATTTTTTAGGTTAAAATGTTGGCTTTAAAATCAACATCAAAGATGATATAATATGTTAAACCCGTCTTTATAAAGGAGAAAAATTATGGAAAAAAAGTTTTTCTGCGCAAAAGATAACGGTAAGCTGAACTATAAGCGCACCATTCTTACCGGCTTCGGCTTTATGGCCACATCCATTGCGTGGGCAATTTATGACCCTTACATCACAAAAATTCTCAACAAGCTTCTTCTTGGCTCGGCTGCCGTAACAAAGCTCAGCAATACGCTTGTTGAAAAGTTACCTATTCTTGCTGACCTTTCGGCAGCTCAGGGTGATGATATCGCTCTTCCCGGAGGCGGCTTTACGCTTGTTCCGCTTTTTATCGGTATCATAATGACCTTCGATAATATTTTCGGCGTTATTTTCCAGCCTGCATTCGGCAAGCTTTCGGACCGTTGCCACTCAAAGCTCGGCAAACGCCGTCCCTTTATTGTTTACGGCGCACCCGTTTCGGCACTTCTGTTCCTGCTCATTCCCATTATTTTCCTTAAATTCAACAGCGTTTCCCTCACAATGCTTTGCGTTATCCTTTTTGTGTTTACGATGTCTTTGTGGCGTGCCCCCGTTGTTGCGCTTATGCCTGACCTCACTCCTCCTGCTCTTCGCAGCGAAGGCAATGCGGTTATCAACCTCATGGGCGGTATCGGTTCGGCAGTCGGTATGGTTGCAGGCACAATCGGCATTGCGCTGTGCACACTGTTCACAGGATTGAGCAAAACTCAGATTAAAGCGGATGAAACCGTTTCTTTCCCCTATGTTTTCGCAATCGGTTCTCTTGTTATGATTATCGGCATGCTTGTTGTTCTGTTCTTCGTTAAAGAACCCTCAAGCAAGCTTGAAGCAGTTGCGGCACAGAATCAGGCTATGGATGCTGCTGCAAAAGCCAGACTGGAAAAAGAACTCAGGAAAGCTGAAAAAGCAGCAAGAAATTCTGTTGTTCTTTCAAAAAGCGAAAAGAAGAGCCTTGTGTTTATGCTCGGCTGCCTTTTCTTCCTCTTCTGCGGTACAAACGCAATCACAACCTTCTTCTCACTGTTTGCCCAGGAAATCCTTCACATGATTACCTCTGAGGCAACAATTCTTATGACAATGTTTGCCGTTTGCTCAGGCGTTGCAGCTCTCCCTGCAGGCAAGCTCGGCAAGAAGTTCGGCAGAAAGAAAACAATCATGGCGGGTCTTGCAATTTTCCTCTCCGCATTTGTTATTTTCTTCGGAATTTTCATTGCAATGCTCGGCAACCAGAATCTTTCAATCAAGAATTATGTAACCGTTAACAATTCTTATATTGCAGTTAATGATCAGCTCAACGAATTCAACTCTGAAAAGTCAGATCTCGCAAAAGAAAATGACACAGAGCTTTCCGATGCAGACACTCTCAGCATGGAAAAATATATTGAATACAGAGCAGCGGTTGAAAACGGCGCAGATGTTTCCGCATTCAGCGCAAACTATGCCGAATTTGACGCAATCATCATGGAGCAGACAGAGCTTTGCGATTCTCTTCTTACCGTAAGCGAAAAGATTCTCGGCAAGAAGGTAACAACTGTTGATGCTGCGCTTACAGAAATCAGCGGCGCTGTTGCAAACATCACAAGGATTCTCGGCATCCTTATTTATCCCGTTCTTGTTCTCGGCGGTGCAGCAAATATGTTCATCACCGTTAACACTCTTCCCCTTGTCCTTGAAATCGGCGGCATTGAAAAGGTCGGAACTTTCACCGGTTATTACTACACCGCCACATTCTCGGCACAGATTGCATCGCCCATCATCTACGGCTTTATCAGAATGTTTGCAGGCACATATATGTCGCTGTTCTATTACAGCCCCGTTATGTTTGCGCTCAGCATAATCTTCATCCTCTTCGTTAAGCACGGTGAGGCTGTGTCCGATGATGTTATCAAGGCTGCAAAGGAAGCCAACGAGGATTAATCCGATTTCTTCTGCCGGAGAGGCATGAGGAGATTCCGCAGCTCCGCAAGTCATTCCGGCAATTTCATACATCCTTCTATAAAAGCTGAGGGCATCGGGTGACCGGTGCCTTTAGCTTTTTATTAAAGAATTATTAAAAATCTTAAATTTATTATAAATAATTTCAAAAACTATTTATTTCTTTTTCTTCTCCTGCTATAATAATAACCATTAAAATTCGGTTGTATAAACACTGAGAGTGACGGAAAATTCTGTATTTGTTTTCCGCATTCTCATCTGTATGAGGAAAAAGATATGTATAATATATTGGTTTGTGATGACGAAGCTGATATCCGCTCTGCGCTTGAAATCTATCTTAAAGCTGACGGATATGCCGTTTTTGAGGCGGAAAACGGCAAGCAGGCAATTGAGGTAATCAGAAAAAACGAAATACATCTTCTGCTTATGGATATCATGATGCCTGTTATGGACGGAATCAGTGCGCTTACGCAGATAAGAGAAATTTCCAATATTCCCGTTATACTTCTTACCGCAAAAACTCAGGATATGGATAAGATTCTCGGACTTAATGCGGGCGCTGATGACTACATAACGAAGCCGTTCAATCCCATAGAGGTAACTGCAAGGGTCAAATCCCAGCTGCGCAGATACATGCGCCTCGGCGGACCCTCTGAGGCAAATGCGGCAAGGTCCGTTCTTTGCAACGGCGGCATAGAGCTTGATATAAGCTCAAAATCCGTTGTTATTGACGGCGAGCCGATAAGCCTTACCCCCACGGAATTCCTGCTTCTGAAATTCTTTATGGAGAATCCGGGCAAGGTGTTTTCTCCCAAGGATATTTACCGCAGTGTGTGGAAGGATGACCCTCTCGGTGCCGAAAACACAGTTACGGTTCATATCCGCCACCTGAGAGAAAAAATCGAAATCAACCCTGCAAGCCCCGATTACCTGAAGGTTGTCTGGGGTCACGGATACAAAATGGAAAAAAAGCCTGCTCCGAGAAACAACAATATAAAGGAGTGATTCTGTGGGCAGCAATATGCGTTCCGAAACCGACCGAACCTCGGCTATAATTGTACTTATCTGCATGGCGATGCTTGCGGTTGGCTGTGTTCTTGGTATATCGTACCTTGTTGAATATAATTTTTACGAAAAAGGCGATGACGGTAAAACTGCCAAAACGATTGCATTCCAGCTTTATTCGCTGGATGACCTTGAGCAGGCGCAGGATTACTATAACTGCTATTATGAGGGTGACGACAACTACAGAATAAACTATTACAAAGACAGATTTTCGTCCGAGAGAACGAACTTTATGTTTTATGTTACCGACCACAGCGGCGAAATCTATTATACAAACTCCGAAAACGGAGTTGATTCGGTTGTGGCGGATTTTGAGGATGCTCAGTACAGCGGCAGCTCCAGCTATTTTATTTATGACGAAAAGGGCGAAACGATACCGTTGAGAATCAACTATTATATTTCGGATCTGAACGGTAATGCCGCTAAAGATAAATATTCAAATGCTTTCCAATGGATTGAAATTGCGGATTCGCTGAAATATGTTCTTTTTCTTGTGCTTGCCGTATCGGCGATAGTTATTATCATCATGCTTTCGCTCATAACAATCAACGCAGGTCTGAAAGAAAACGAATCGGGCGAGGTTGAGCCCGGCTTTATCGACAGAATTCCTTTTGATATCTGTCTGCTGTTCTTGCTTGTTGTTCTTGGCGTTTCGTGGGTCATCCTGCAGCTTACCACCGCAGGCAACGTAGATATGGTTCTCACAAACGTTATTGTTATGATTGTGTTTGCGGCGCTTATCCTTGTTCTGATGGCTTTCCTTACCACGCTTTCAGTCAGGGTCAAGATGGGCAAGCTCTATAAAAACACCATTTTCTACAGAATTATCAGAAAGTTTAAAAGAAAAACTCCCAGAGGGCTGCGCCGCCGCCTTTTCAAGGAAATGAGCCTTTTTAAAAAAATCTGCATAGGCATAACGTTTTATATCATCTGCGAAGCGGCGATTCTGCTTTCCATGGTTTATCTCGGAATCATCCGAAAGTTTTTTGAGCCCACAAGTGTTCTTGCAATGTTTGTTGTTATCTGGGCGCTTTCAAGGCTTGTCATGATTCCGATTATAACGATGATTGCCATTAACCTGAACTATATCCGTGAAGAGGGTCAGAGGCTTGCCGAGGGCGTTCTCGGCGATGAAATCGCAAGCAAACTCACCATTGCGAGCTTCAGGGCTCACGGCAAAAATCTTGACCAGATTAAAAAAGAAATCAACAAGGCAATGGAGCAGGAAATCAAGAGCGAGCGGCTTAAAAGTGAGCTTATAACCAATGTTTCTCACGATATAAAAACTCCGCTTACCTCAATAGTAAGTTACGTTGACCTTCTCAACAGAGAAGATATTACTGAAGAGGACAGAAAGAAATATCTCGATATTCTTGCCCATCATACGGAAAATCTCAATCTTCTGCTTGATGATCTGATTGAAGCCTCGCAGATAAGCTCGGGTAACATTGATATTGAGCTATCAAGAATCAGTCTTAATATTATCATCGGTCAGACAGTTGAAGAGTTTGCGGATAAGCTTGAAAAAAGCTGCCTTCTGCCGAGAATAAGCATGCCCGAAGAAGATATTTATATCATGGGCGACGGCAGATGGATATGGAGAATCCTTGCCAATCTTCTTAATAACGCGTGCAAATATGCCGCACCCGATACCGATGTTGAAATCAGCCTTGAAGAAAAAAACGGCAAAGCAGAGCTGATGATATCAAATCTTGCAAAAGCCGAGCTTAACATTGATGCTCAGGAGCTTACGGAGCGATTTGTAAGAGGTGACAGCTCCCGTCATACTGAGGGCAGCGGTCTGGGTCTTTCGATTTCCAAAACTCTCGCAGAGCTTCAGGATGCAGAGCTTCAGGTTGAGGCTGAGGAGCAGACATTCAGAGCAATTCTGATGTTTGATATTGCAAGAGAAAAAATGTCAACCAAAAAGAAAAAAAGACGTTCACCGGAGGAGAATAAGTGAAAATAAAAATTTTTGCGGCTGCGATGCTGATTTTATCGGCATCGCTTCTTGCCGCCTGTTCGGATAAAAAACCCGTTGCGGAGCCAACAACCGCAACAACTGCGGCGGTGACAACTCAGGCGCAGACAACGAGTGTTTCAACCACGGCGGAGCCCACAACTGCAGAGCCCACAACTGCAGAGCTTACAACGGTTGCCCCCACAACCGTTCTTTCAACTGCACACTCAACAACGAAAAAGGCTCAGGCAACAAAGCCCGTTTCCGTTACCGAGAAAACAACGCAGGCTGCCGTTACCGTCAGCGGCAGAAAATATAAAGAGAGCAAGGTTGAAAATGTAAAGCTCAAATACGGCGTTGTAATGCATAAATATAAAACCATCTATTATCAGATGGTTGACGGCGAGAAGGTTGTTTATAATACCGAGGTTACGGATTATCACGTTAACCGCCTCGGATACAGCGCAAGCTATGAGGACCTTCTGCCTTCTGCAAGAGAAAACAGAGAAACCTACAGAAGCTATATCAATAAGAATCTTAAAATAATCAACGAATACAGGGCTGAAAAGGGGATTGCTCCGCTCAGACTCAATGAAGAGCTTACAATTATGGCGTGTGCAAGAGCGGAAGAAATTGCATGGTCGGGCGAGCATTCTCACACAAGACCCAACGGTTCATCCTGTTTCTCGATTTTCAGGGAAGCGGGATTTGAGACGGGAACAGCAGGCGAAAATCTCGGATACGGTTTCTGGACACCTGAAGAGGTGTGCGAAGCATGGAAGGATTCACGCACACACTATGAAAATCTGATGAACCCGAAGTTTGTCGAAATCGGTATCGGCGTTGCAGCCGACCCCGATGAAAAAGGCAAGCTCTGCTGGGCAAACCATTTTCTCAGTGAATAAAAAGCAAAGGTCTGTAATTAATGAAAAAAGCAATATCAGTTTTACTTATAATAGCTGCTGCGGTATCGCTCGGTGCATGCGGCGGCAGAAATATTGAAGAAACAACCGCACCCTCCGTTATCCCTCACGCAGAGAGAGAAACCGTTACCGTTGAGCAAAAGCCCAACGAGAGCGGAGTTGCGGCAAGCGGAGAAAACGGCGCATTCATCTGGAAGCTTTTCAACGACGGTGCGCTTGAAATAACAGGCAGCGGCGAATGGGTGGCAGACCCTGCCGTGCTTGCTTTCTCCGAAAACATCAAAAAATTAGTGCTCGGCGAGGGTATAACCTCGGTTGGCGAAGCAGCATTCAAGGGCTGCGAAAACCTGACGGAGCTGATTCTGCCCGAAACTATGCAGATGTTCGGCGCAGAAGCTTTTTCAGGCTGCAGCATAAATTCATTGAACATCGGCAGAAATGTTGCGCTGATTACCGCTTCGGCATTTGATGAATGCGAGATAACAGATATTAAAGTCAGCATCGATAACCCTTATTATTCAACTGACCGCTACGGAGTTTTGTTCAACAAGGCAAAAACAGAGCTTGTTATGTATTCCGACGGCTTCAGAATGAACTCCTATACCGTGCCCGATTCCGTTGTAAAAATAGGCGAATATGCTTTTCTCGGAAACGAAAACATCGTAACCGTTGAAATGCCCGAATCGCTTACGGAAATCGGAAGCAGAGCATTTGCGGATTGCGAGAATCTTAAAACCGCAGAGCTTTCGGTGCAGTTAATTCAGATTGGTGCAGAAGCATTCAGCAATTGCAGCTCGATTAAGGATATTGTTTTTCCCGAAACGCTTCAGATTATCGGTGACGGTGCATTCGCAGGCTGCACGGGTATAACCGAAATATCTCTTCCCAAGTCGGTCACAACTATCGGCGTAAACGCATTCAGCGAATCGCTTGAGGAAGTTTATTATGCAGGCAGCAAGGATACCTGGGCAGTTGTATGGACAGGCGAAAATGCACTTGGCGGTGCGGCAATATATTTCGCAGAAAAATCTGCAAAATAAAAATTGAACGGAGCTGATTCATTGAGAATCAACTCCGTTTTTTGTTATATCAGATATTTGTTTGCAACGGGAATTTTGCTGATAATGAATGCCGCTGCAAGGCTGATTGCAAAAACTATCAGCGAATTGCAGGGTACGGAAAGATATGCGTTATAAAGCAGTGTTGTGAATCCTTTTTGCGCAAAAAAGATATTCACAAGGTCATGGACAAGATACATTCCGAAGCCGAGAGCAGAGAGCTTTGTTATAACACGGACAGATTTTTCGCCCCATTTGATTTTTGAAACGTTGTATTTGAAGAAAACGAAAACCGCCGCTGAATGAAGAATAACATTCAGCATAAAGTTGTTGTAAAAGCCCTTGTATGCCGTGCCGCTTTCGGCAGACATAAGGTCGGTACCGATTACCGTGAAGGCAATCCCCGCTATGCCGAGCAGGTATAAAATCTTTCGTAAAACAGAGGGGATTTCATATGCCTTGAGGTAATATCCGAGTACAAAATAGCCCGTGTATCCGAAAACAAAATTAATCTGAAGTCGGGAAGAAACCGTCGGCAGGAATTCGTCAAAAAACGGAAACTGCTTCAGAAGTCCGAAAATGCCTGTAACTATAACCCAGAGAAACAGAAAATATTCCGTCAGTTTTTTGTCGGCGGTAATTCGGCGAAGAAACGGCACTATCAGATAAAGCCCGATTATTGCATAAACAAACCACATATGGTAGTGACCGCAGATGAATGAAATGAAATAGTCTTTTGCAGTTATTTCTTTAGCGGATGAGGCGAGCGTATTGCTGACGGCGGAATAGACCGCAGACCAGAAAATGAAAGCGCAGGCGAGGCGCAGAACATTCTTTTTAAGGAGCTTTTTCATTGAAAAGCTTCGGGAATTATCAAGAAAAAGCGAGCCTGAAATCATTATGAAAACAGGAACACAAAAGCGTGCAAGGCTGTCATAAAGGTTAAATGCCTGCCATTCGGTCGAGGCAACATCCACCGTTGACCACTTGCTTGCCGCAACGTGAAGCACCATCATCCAGAAAACCGAGAAGATGCGCAGCACATCAAGATAAACAACTCTGTTTTTGCTCAAATCCATCAATCCTTCCGCATTATTGGAGTGTTTGCGTTATTCTGTTAAAGAGTATAACATTTGTGCGAAATGTTGGCAAGAGCGATTTTAGGCTTCGACAGGCAAGAATATTATTGACTTGAGGCAGAAAAAGAGATATAATCTTATCAGATAAGGGCCTGTAGCTCAGTTGGGAGAGCGTTCGGATAGGTTTTAGCACCAATATTAATGCCCTTAATTTCAAAATGTTCGCATACATCATTAAATTATAGATGGGCCTGTAGCTCAGTTTGGGATGAGCGTTCGGTTCGCATCCGAAAGGTCGAGGGTTCGATCCCCTTCAGGTCCACCAAAGTCGAGATTTCTTTAGGATATCTCGGCTTTATTTTTTGTTTCAGATTTGATTTTGAATTCTTCAAAACTGATGTTAAACTCAATATCAATATTGTAATCCCTGCCTACTTTTACTGATTTAATAAGCTGAGCTACAATCATTTTTTTTGCAGAAAACGAACTCTTATCGTATAGGTCTGCCCAAGTTATTATTTGGTCAAACTCATCAACTAACTTTTTATCTGATTCTAAAAGTTGCATATATTCTCTTTCTGCATTGTCAGCTTCATACTGTCTTTGAGCAACAACAGCACTTGTTTCTTCAATCAAAGAATTAAGTAAATCACTACTCAGG